>CAISUK010000327.1 GCA_903888645.1 uncultured Pseudomonadota bacterium
CGATCAATTTGACGGTGGGAACGTATTATTCTTCGCCGCTATTCTCTTCGACGGTATCTTTGTTTTCACCTCCTGACACGACGGGCTCCGTCCCGCCTGGACTGAGTGTAGATCCCATTAAGACCGATTCCCGTGCCTTTACGATCTCTGGAACGCCTACTGTTGCGGGAAGGTACCCATTCAACGTCGTAGGTCATGCCACGGCGTCCAGCCTCGTTGCCGGGTCGTTTATCGTCATCGTTGCCGACATGCCGCCGACGGCGAGCGACGTGCCGGCCACCGTCATTGCGAACAGCACTTCCAACCCGATATCCGCGAGCCTGGGTGGAGGGCCGAAGACTTCGTTGGCAATCGCATCCGGTCCGTCTCATGGCTCGGCGACCGTCAGTGGCAGCGGGGAGTTTTCTTACACGCCCACACCCAACTACGTCGGGTCCGACAGCTTCACCTACACCGCGACCGGTCCGGGCGGTACCTCGTCTCCTGCCACGGTCAATATCACGGTCATGCAGGCGCCACCGACGGTGAGCGCAGTGTCGGTCACATTCTTTGCGAATAGCACGGCCAACCCGATATCCGCGAGTCTGGCCGGAGGACAGACCACTTCGGTGGCGATCGCAGCCAATCCCTCCCATGGCACGGCGACCGTCAGTGGTCTCGGATTTTCCTACACGCCCGTCGCAAATTTTGTCGGGACCGACAGCTTCACCTATACGGCTTCCGGTCCGGGCGGTAGCTCCGATGGTTCGGCGGCGGTAAGTATTACGGTGTTGCAGGCACCGCCGAAGGTGAGCCCGGTGCCGGTCAAAGTCTTTGCGAACAGCAGGGATAACCCGATATCCGCGAGCCTGGCCGGAGGACAGACCACTTCGGTGATGATTTCAGGCAATCCGGCTCATGGCAAGGCGACCGTAAGTGGTCTCGGATTTTCCTACACGCCCGTCGCCAATTTCGTCGGGACCGACAGTTTTACCTACACGGCAACCGGTCCGGGCGGTACTTCGACGGGGGCGACAGTCAGTATCACGGTGTCGCAGGCGCCGCCGACGGTAAGCGACCTAACGGTGCAGGTGGCCGCGAACAGCACGGCCAATGTCATATCGGCGAGCCCGACCGGGGGGCCAACGACTTCGGTGGCGATCGCATCCGGTCCGTCCCACGGCTTGGCGACCGTCAGTGGCAGCGGGGGGTTTTCTTACACGCCCACCGCCAACTACGTCGGGTCCGACAGCTTCACCTACACCGCGACCGGACCGGGTGGTCCGTCAAGCACCGCATTGATCAGCATAGCAGTGGCCGCAGCGAGACCGACTGCCAGGGATGCGACGCTGACGGTAGCTTTCAATACTGCGGGCAGCATCGATCTGGCCCCCTTCGTTTCCGGGCCGACTTTTACCGGAATCACTATTGCGGTTCTGTCGGCATCAGGCCCGGCGCACGGCCAAGCCGCCGTGAGCGGCACTCGAGTGACTTACACGCCGACATCCGGTTACAGCGGCAGCGATAGCCTTAGCTATCTCGCGACTGCCGTGGGGGGGACGGCGGCGCCGGCTTTGCTGAAGATCATCGTCGCGGCGCGACCCGATCCGTCGATGATTGCCAATGTCATCGGCACGCTTGATGCCGTTGGGGCGACGATTCGTCACCTGCAAGCCGCCCAGATTCAAAATTTCCAGTCGCGGCTGGACGAACTCGACGCCGAAAGCGACGCTGCGAGCGAGTCTGAGAAGGACGCCGGGAAGCCGTCGAAGCCATGCTCCGGCTCCGGCACGTGGACCGCGGGCATCAGTAGTCGCGGCTCGCTGGGAGATAGTGGCGGCAGCCCGTTCCACTTTGACACTTCCGGCATCAGTCTCGGCGCTGACCGCTGCCTCGGCGACCGCTCCAGCATTGGTTTGGGAATCGGTTATGGCCGCGACCGCAGTTCGCAGAATGCCGACGGCTCGGGTAGCGCCGCCAAAGCATCGAATGTCGCTGCTTACGGGGCCATTCACCTCATGCCCCAATTGCATGTTAATTGGATGGCCGCGGTGGGTCGCGTCGATTTGAACTACAACCGCAACATTCCCGAGGCCGGCAGTCAGGCGTATGGGGGATGGGTAGCGACGCAATGGGTAAGCTCGGCTTCAGCCAAGTACGACGTCAAGATTGGGAATCTTCGCCTGATGCCCTATAGCCGTATTGACGCCACAACAATTCAGATCGATCCCTTTAGCGAGTCGGGTGACGGAATTGCCTCGTACGCGTTGCGCTATCAAGGGTATCGCTTGTCAAGCAAGAAGGTTTCCCTCGGCCTCAACAGCGAATACAAGTACGAAGCCGAGTTCGGCCGGGCGATTCCCCGACTACGCATCGAGTACCAGAAAGATTTCGCTCGCCGCGAGCAGATTGGCATTGGCTATGCCGATTCACCCAATGGACAGAATTACACCGCGGCTTCCGATACCCAGGAGCAGCGCCTTCTGCTCGTTGCTTTCGGCAGCGACTTTTATTGGCGTAACGGCCTGTCCTTGGGCTTTCACTATACTTGGACACGTGCCAATGGGTCTAACAACAACGACATGGCTCAAATGAAGTTGTCTCAAAAATTCTGACATTCCGTTTCAAGACTTCGGGAGAAGACTCCGATATATGAGACTTACAGGCGAGATACTAATGGCGGCATCGCGATTGGCCTCTTTCTGCCCCTAACCGCTTCGGAGTTAACAGAACATCTTGTATGCAACTCGTTGCAGATATTTTCTTCGATGCTTCAACTTCTACTCTGTAGCGGCAGCTCATTGTCCTGTCCATCGATGGACGAGTATTGATGCGTAGCCATGCCCGAATCGGTTCACCGCGTTGGCTAATGAGCAGTCATTTAGGTCCGGTTTTCGGACTTATCCCGGCCGGCTCTGCCGTCGCAATATCCATTAGTCATAGTGCATGCAAGTCGGCAGGATGAACCGATGATAAAGGTCGTCGTTATCTCCTGTGTCGGTCATTCGATGGACCCACCCCTTGCAGCCGAATTCGACGAGACCGGCGGCACGATCGGGCGGTCGCCCACCAACCAACTCGTTCTCCCCGACCCTGACAAGCACATTTCCCGTGTTCAGGCCGGTATCGTTTTCCGCGGCGGCAACTACCTCATCATCAACCAGGGCAGCGTCAATCCGGTCATCCACAACGGACTTTCCCTAGGCCACGGCAACTCCGCCGTGCTGAAGGATTGTGACGAGATACGCATCTGCGACTTCGTGATGCAGGTGCGGGTGCTCGACCCGTTTAAGGATAATACATTGGACCTTGGCTTGGACGCATCGCCCATGCCAACCGGAGCGGGACCGGGCATCGATTCACGGGCACCCCCATCCAGGCCGGAGACTCCTGACAAAGCCACAGCGGACCCGTTCGCGATGTTCGGTGCGAACTCATCAGCGAGCGCCAATCCGTTCGGGGATCTTCTTGGTGTTGTGAACACCCCTGCAACGCCGCAAGTGCCACCTGCCGCGTCTCGCATCGTGCCGCCACCGGCAAAAGCGACTCCACTCAAGCCACCACCAACACAAGGGGGAGGAATTCCGGACGATTTCGATCCTTTCGCCGATGCCTACGCCGCCAGGTCGTTGCATGCACCGCCGGAGGTGGCGGCGCCTGCCAATCTGCCGGACGAATTCGGTCTCGGCATATCGCCTTCGCCGATGTCCGGCGGTGGTCAGAGCATCGATGCCCTGTTCGGACTTTCCCCAGGAGGTCCGCCGGACCTTCTGGGGCCCGGCAGCATTCTCGGCGAACCGATCAGCCAGCCCAACACCGCGCCTGTCGATGATCCGCTATCGGCGCTGGGGCTTGGTCGCGCCACGACAACCGCGCCAACGAGCGACAAAGTGCCGGAAATTCACAGCGCCTTCACGCCGCCGCCAGCCATTCCCGATGGGACACTGTTCGGTACGCCGTTCAAACCTGCTGCGGCTCCACAAGCCGCATCGCCCAAGGAGCCGGCCCCGGGCATGTTCGTCTCGTGGGATAAGGCACCGCTCGCAAATAGCTCCGCGCCGCCATCCGCTGCCGTCACAAAGCCGGTCGCCGTTGTTGAGCCTGCGCCGCCGCGGCAGTCCGTTGCACCCTCGCCAATGCAGCCGCTATCACCAACCTTGGCTGCCAGCCAAGAGGAGTTGATGCGTTCTCTGGCCAAAGGCCTGGGCATTCCCGGCCTGACCCTGCCTCAGGGCATTACGCCGGAGTCGATGGAGATGATCGGCGGCCTGCTGCGCGAGGCGGTGCAGGGCACCGTCGACTTACTGCTGGCGCGAGCGCTGATCAAGCGCGAGGTCAAGGCCGATGTCACGATGATCGTCGGCCGCAACAATAACCCCCTGAAGTTCTCGCCGGACGTAGCGACCGCATTGCAGCAACTGCTGATGCCTGCCGGCCGCGGCTTCATGACGCCGACCAGGGCGATGCAGGATGCTTATGACGACCTGCGCTCGCATCAATTCGGCTTCATGGCCGGCATGCGTTCCGCATTGGCAGGGGTTTTGGCGCGCTTCGACCCGCAGCAGCTCGAAGCGCGTTTGACCCAGAAAAGCGTCCTGGACAATTGGCTGCCGATGAACAGGCGCGCCAAGCTTTGGGATCTTTTTGCCGAAATGTACAAGGAGATATCGCAGGAGGCAGAAGACGACTTTCACGAGCTCTTCGGCCGGGAGTTCCTGCGTGCTTACGAAGAGCAGGTGTCCCGATTGCGCAAGCCTGAGAAGTAACCGCCGAAGACTCATGGAAACGGATATTGCCGTGCTGTCGCAAACAGGCGGTCGCACTCGAAACGAAGACGCCTGTGGCTACTGGACCTCGGACAAGGCTTCCTGCTGGGTGTTGTCGGACGGCGCCGGCGGACACGGGGGGGGCGACGTCGCCGCCAAGCTGACGGTCAGTACGGTCCTGCGTCTTTTTTCGCAAGCGCCGACATTTTCTGCCGCGACCTTGGCCTGGCTGCTCGACGAGTCCAACCAGGCCGTCCTCGCCGAGCAGCAAACACACGAAGAATTGCAAGACATGCGGGCCACGGTGACGATCCTGATTGCCGACCCTGGCAAGGCCATGGCACTGCTCGGCCACATGGGCGATTCGCGCATTTACTGCTTTCGCGGCGGCGGCATACATTGCCAAACTCGCGATCACAGCGTCGTGCAAAGCATGGTCGATGCTGGCCTGGTCGGCATCGATGCACTGCGCAACCATCCCCGGCGCAACGTGCTTTTGCATGCGCTCGGTTCGGTCGAGGACTTTGCGCCTACCGTCACCGACCAACCGTTGCCGATTCTTCCCGGCGATGCCTTCCTGCTTTGCAGCGATGGACTGTGGGAGCACGTTGATGAGGCTGCCATGCTGCAGGCTAGAACAACTGCCGGCTCGGCCAGGGAATGGCTCGACCTGATGGAAAGCGAATTGCTCCGCCATGCAAGCGGAAGCCACGACAATTATTCTGCGGTAGCCGTCTGGTTCGCCACAAGCGACGACGCAACTTTACCGCTCTCATCCTGATGCAGCCTTTCTTAGCGCGGAGTCCAGGACGATATTGTCGCAACAGAACCAGCGGAGTCGCGAGGGAGATACTCAGACTGGATTTTCCCGGCCTGTAGGAGCGGCTTCGAGACGAGCGCTAGTTGGCAAAGGAAGCGTGACGCAATCGGAACTCTTTATACTCGCCATGAAACGCGGCTGGAATGGGCGCTAGCGTCGCTTAAATTTACAAGCATCACCCGGGAACGAAAGGGAAAGACGATGGCAATGGGGGAAAAGGGTGGAGCCGATCAGGGCTCCTCGACAGTGGTGCGCCCGGGCAAAGCGACGGAAAAAGTCGGCCGTTACGAGCTTCGCGAGATGCTCGGAGAAGGCGCGATGGCCTCGGTTTACAAGGCATTCGACCCGGAAATCAACCGCACGCTGGCAATCAAGTTCCTCAAGCCGGAACTTTGCGAACAGGAGGCATACCGAACACGTTTTGTTCGCGAGGCCAAGGGGGCGGGGATTCTGTCGCATCCGAACATTGTGACGGTTTATGACGTCGGCGGAACTGACGCTCAGCCTTACATTGCGATGGAACTGGTTGAAGGCTTTACGCTAAGCGAACTGTTGCGAAGGAAAGAGCCGATACCCCTGAAAACGGTAATCGAGATTGGGATACAACTCGCCAAGGCACTCGACTACGCGCACAAGAAGGGCATCGTGCACCGCGACGTGAAGCCGGGAAACATCATGATGGACAAGGACGGCAGTACGATCAAGGTGGCCGATTTCGGTATCTGCCGCATTGAGGGTGGCGAAGCGACCCAGCATACAAAGGTCGGCGATGTAATCGGCACACCGAATTACATGTCACCCGAGCAGGTTCTCGGTCAGCAGGTGGACTCTCGATCCGACCTTTTTTCAGCCGGCATCGTTATCTACCAACTGCTCACCGGCATACTGCCGTTCAAAGCCGACACGCTGGTCAGTGTCGCACTGAAGATTGTGAAAGAGCCCCCCGAGTCGATCGACCGCTTGAGACCGGACCTGCCACTGAGTCTACGGCGAATTGTCGAGCGCTGTTTGAAGAAGCAGCCCGAAAAGCGCTTTCAAACAGGCGAACAATTGTTCAAGGCGCTCGTCGCCGTACACCGTGAGATTTCGGATGTAAAGACGGAAACAGTTCGTCGCGGTATCCCGATGGGCGTGCGCCAGGCGATCGTCATGGCCCTGATCGTCGCCACAACGATGAGCATCACGACTTTTTTCATCAATCAACGGCAGGTCCAGGCGTTGATGGGCCAGGTGATGGGATACGGCGGCTCGCTCGCCAAGTTTGTGGCGACACACAGTGCCGAGCCAGTCCTCGGCGAGGATTGGGTTTCACTGGAAGTGTTCATTCAGGAAACCATGAGCCGGCAGAACTTCGCCTACCTGGAGATCATCGACCACGCCGGAGTCGTGCGCGCCAGCAGTGCGGCGAAGGAAACCGGGGAACGTTACGTTGAGCGCCCTGGTACTGCGGTGGCTTCTGCCGAACCGGGAATCGCGGTGCTACGCACGGCGCTTGCCGATGGCCAAGAAGTGCTGGACTTTGCCGCCCCTGTGCAGTTTCATGGCAAGATGATCGGCACCGTCCGTCTTGGTATTTTCGAAACGCCACTCACCGAGGTGGCCCATCTGACGCTATTCCTGCTTGGCGTGCTGATTGTGGTGACGAGTATTGCGGTGGCGGTGGCCAGCTATCTGCTGGCACGGCGACTTGATGGCCCCATGAAGATTTTGCGCAATTCGCTTGCCGAGCTGGCGCAGGGACGATATGACTATCGGATCGCGGACAGCAAGAGAAAGGACGAGTTTGGGTTACTCTATGCTGCCTTTGACCAAACCGCCGCCGCCCTGCAAGAACGCCATGAACCAAGCGACCTGTCCATTGCCCCTTAGCGTTTTACTGCTGCTGGTCGCTATCATGGCGGGATGCGCTGTCACGCCACCACAGCCACCAGACGCTGGAGCGCGTGCCAAGAGTACGACGGGCAACATCGTAGGGCGCGACGATGATTTCGTTGTGGTGATTGCGCAAGCGGGAGATACGTTGGCTTCGCTTGCCCAGAACTACCTGGGTGACGCCCGTCGGGATTGGTGGATCGGCGAGTTCAACGACATCACGCAGGTTCGGCCTGGCCAGGAACTGGCGATCCCGCTCAAGGCGCGCAACCCTGTTGGAGTGTACCCGCAGGGCTATCAGACGGTGCCGATTCTGTGTTATCACCGATTCGCCAATCGTGCCAGCAAGCTGGCGGTTACGCCCGCGGCATTTTCCGCACAGATGGAATATCTGGCGCAGAACCACTACCGGGTGATCTCACTGGGTGAACTCCAGCGCTTTCTGGAGGGCAACGAGCCGCTGCCGCGGCGGAGCGTCGCCATTACCATTGACGACGGCTACCGCTCTTCCTACGAACTGGCGTATCCGATTCTGAAGAAGTATGGCTTTCCGGCGACGGTTTTTCTGTACAGCGACTTTGTCGGTTCGTCTGACGCCATGAACTGGGCGCAGATGCAGGAATTGTCGAAGTCGGGGTTGATCGATATCCAGCCCCATTCCAAAACCCACAGCAATCTGGTGTTGCGTCTCCCCCAAGAGACGGAAGCACAGTATCGAGAACGCCTCAACAAGGAGGTAGATGTACCCAGCGCAGCCATTGAAGGACGGCTGAACACCAAGGCCCACTATTTTGCTTTTCCCTACGGCGACACGAACGAGAATGTTGTTGAAGCATTGAAACGGCGAGGAGTTTCTCTCGGACTGACGGTCACTCCGGGGGGAAACGGCTTTTTCGCCCGACCCCACATGTTGCGCCGGACGATGATCTTTGGCGAGGATGACGTCGGGACTTTTGCATCAAAGCTGTTGGTGTTCGCCAAGTCTGCGGCGGCACATTGATAAGTCGTCCTGTGCGCCCCACAACGCTTATCGCCCTGGTCGGCTCAGTCTTGCTGACGGCATGTGCGCATCAGGGCGCGGATTTGCCTCGCGAGGGCATCATCACGCCCATGGCAGCCCTTCACAGGGATTCTATCGAAGAGCGGCGGCAACTCGCGAAACGGCTCCGGGACGCTGGCGAACTCGCCGCAGCAGTTTCGCAATGGAAGGTCTTGACGATCCTGCATCCAGACGATGCCGAGTTTCGCAAGGAACTTGAGTCGACTCTTGCTACTTTGTCCCGATCGGTGGCGGCAAATTACGAAAACGGATTGGCCGCCCTGAAGGATGGGAATAACGACGAAGCGGCTCGGTTCATGTTGCAGGTACTTGCGCTGGAACCTGGCCACACGAAGGCGGCGAAAGTACTGCGCGGCATCGAAGCGGAGAAAATTGCCCGTGTCCAAATCGTCCGCGCAAACCGTGCCCGCAGCAGGGAAGATGACTCGGCCAAGGCTAGTCCTCAGGAGTCGGCTGCGTCCGAAATGGCCGAATACCGCCGGTCTTACGACCTTGAGCAAACTATCGAGATGTTCGTGGCCGGGGATGCGCAGGGGGGATTGCGCGAACTGCATCGCTTCGTGAATGCGAATCCGAAAGACAAAGCCAGCCGGCGCCGTATTGCCGAAGTCGTGTTCGAGCAGGCCCAGAAAATCGATACTGGAGATACCCGGGAACACGCCGCCACACTGTACGAAGAGGCAATCCAGCTACGCGGCGACACGCCGTCGGCTTGGGCTGCGCGGTTGGCCGCAACACGGAAAACGCTGGCCAACGAATACTACGAAAAGGGGATGCGCGTCTATCGTAGCGACTTCGACCTTGCCATCAAGCATTGGGAAAATTGCCTCAAGTACAGCCCGCAGCATGGCAAATGCACACAGCGCCTCAAGGAAGCACGGTCATTCAAAGAAAAGATGAAGAAAATCGATGTAGAGCGTCGCGAGACCAGCAGTTTACTTCCCATCCCTATTTAATTGCTCTCTTAATGCAATCGCTCTCTCCCTCTTGAGCTTGACCAATTGGTTATTGGGATCCAACTCCAGAACTTGCCCCCACTTTTGAATAGCGCAATCAAGATCGCGGTCGCGCTGGTAGCATACCTCGGCTTGTCTATTTAGGCGCCGAATGCTTGTGTCTTTGTCTTCCACTTTCTGTTTGGGCGCGGCCTCGGGTGGATGTGCCTGCGTTTCGGGCGGACGGGCCGGAACCTCGGGTGCCTTCACCGGTGGAGGCGCAACCACGGGAACAGGTGGTGGCTCGCGCCCCGGAATCTTGATTACCTGGCCGACTTCGAGCTTGTTCGGAACCCGCAGGTCGTTGTACTTTGCAAGGATGTAAAAGCGATACCGGTCGCCGAGGAAGCGCTGAGCCAGCTTGCTCAGCGTGTCTTCAGACTTGACTGCGTAGCGAAAAAATTGTGTGCCGAGCTCTTTCTGCGGATCCGCCTTGATCTGATCCAAGAGCTTACGCGCCACTTCATTGCTTGCATCGAGAAGGATGGCTGAGTCCAGCACGTTCCTGGCTCCAGGCTCATCACCGTTTTGCAATAATTCCATGGCATCGAGCGCCAGTTTCGCCGACTGAGCGTGGGCTTCTGCAGGAGACAGCTTCTGCACGGGCGCGGGGGTCGCCACCGGTGTCGGGGTCGGTACCACGGGAGGCGCCTGGCAACCCGCCACGACAATGCATGCAGGAGCCACTGCCCACCAAATCGCCGCCTGAAGGCGACAGACAAATTTCCACGTTTTCATATTCATCCCGACTAATCGTGCAAATGCATGCAAACCTACCACAGTATTTTCGCCACGGAAAGGGACTGTACTATAAATAGCAGGCGCAAACTGCTGAGCATTGAACAAGGGAGCATTCACCAATGCGCGAATTTCCTTGGGCGCTCAATTTTGAGCATTCGGCTCTTCAATCCGGCAAGCGCCTTTGCGCCAAATTCGTATTGAGAAAAATGGGACCGGCAAAAGATTGCCTGAACATAAATGACAATTATCGGAATAGCGAAGAACTTTTCTGGCAGAATCACGGAATGTCGTAGCGAGAACCCTGATGATGCGTCTTTCATTATTGCCCACTGTCGCCGCCGCACTGCTTGTTGCCGCCTCCTGTGTTCACGCCTTCAACTTCACCGAGGAAGAAGCGAAACAAAAGGCCGAAGATGCTCAGCGGCCTCGCGGCACGACGATTCCAGCATCGTGCAGGGCCGCCCTGAAGGATGAACGCGTCACGGTACTGATTGCCGAACGAGGCAATAGCGGCTTCAATGCAGATCAGAGCCGCTTCAGCATGCATTTTCAGGGGATTGACCGGCGCCTGCAGAAACAGGGTATGCACACTTTCAGCCAGGATGAAATCAAGAAGCGCGTTGCCCAGGCCGAGATCGATGCGTACTTTCGTAACGATCCCGATGCTGCGCTCAATGCCGCGAAGAAACTCGCCGGAACCATGGTACTGCGCGGCGTAATCAGTTCGCGCCGCGGCGTCAATCCGGTGCTGGGCATCAATGAGGTGGCTGTGCACATGTCATTTGCCCTGGTGGGCAGCGACGGCCATGGCATTGCCGAAGCCGGTGCCAGTTCCGAATCCTATTCCGGCTCGGACACTGTTGGCATGGCGTTGACTCTGATCAACGAGCAGGCCGATGGCGTCGTCGCCCGTCTGCTCAGCGGCTATTGCGCCGAACGCAGTGGCAAGGGCAAAGCCAAATGAGTTCATTTACCTGGGGAGCATTGAAATGAGTCGAACTTTTTACAGTGGTCTGATCGGCGTTGCCTGCGCCCTATCGCTTGCCGCCCATGCCCAGCCAAGCTTCGAGAGTTCCTCGCCGACCGCCGGCAGCGACACCTCGCAGAAGGCCAACGCGATGGCGGACAAGAGCCTCTACAAGGATGTCCAATACGTCAACGCGGGAAAGAAGGGACCGGCCTTGGTGGTCATTCCCGGCGACATAAAAAGCAACAACGCCAGCTTCATCCAAAAGTTCGGCCCCAATAACATCGCTGATTTTGGCGAGCTCGAGCTGGGCAAGGCCAACTTCAAGGTGCTTGAGCGCGCCGATCTCGGCCCCTTGCTCAAGGAATTTCAGCTCGCGTACAGCATGGGCGACGCCCAGGACGCGCGCAAGTATCTGCAAAAGGGCAAGCTCAAGACAACCAAGTGGGTGATCAAGTTCGACGTGCTCAAGGCCGAGCAGGTCGGCGAGGCCAAGAAGAGCTTCGACGGCCGCGCGATCGGTTCCTTGATAGGCATTTTCGGTGGCGGCCGCGGCGGCGCCGCGGGGGAAACTGTTGTTGGCTCGGTGCAGTCCGGCGAAGCTTCCGGTGTGTGGGTGATCGGCATGCGTTACAAACTCATGGATGCCAATACCACCGAGCAGGTCGCCACCGGCTACACCGAAGAAAAGATGGAAGTGGGTGCCAAATCCTCGTCGGTGCTGGGCATGGGCGAAAGCGAAAAGGGTGGCGTTTCCCTTGATACGATGGTCCAGCGACTCGTGCAGAAGCTCGTCTGGGAAATCGACTCGAAACACAAATGACAGGCATTGCGACGATGGGCTCGATCATAGACAGAAGGTCGCCATGACGCTTCCAGGCAAGCTCGGCAAGTACGAAATCCGTCGTGAACTCGGCCGCGGCGCAATGGGTATTGTTTATGAGGGCTGGGATGCTTCGATCGGTCGGCGCGTCGCCGTCAAGACCGTCAAGCGCGATCAGCTTGAGCAAGAACAGGCAGAAGAAGTTCTTGCCCGATTTCGCCACGAAGCCCAGGCGGCAGGCCGTCTATCGCATCCCAATATCGTTTCGGTTTTCGAGTTCGGCGAGGATGCCGGAGTCAGTTTCATCGCCATGGAATTCATCGAGGGTCGCGAGCTCAAGGGTTATTTCGACAAGGACGAGCGCTTCCAGCTACCTGAAATCGTGCGCATCATGACTCAGTTGCTCGACGCGCTCGATGCCGCGCACCGCAATGGCGTCGTGCATCGCGATATCAAGCCAAGCAACATATTCCTGCTCGGCGACGGCACCGTGAAAGTCGCCGACTTCGGAATTGCCCATATCGAATCGTCGAACCTGACCCAGGCCGGTTCGGTGCTGGGAACGCCAGCGTACATGTCGCCGGAACAGTTTAGTGGGCAATCGGTCGATGGCCGCTCGGATCTGTTTTCAGCCGGCATTATCCTCTATCAATTCCTGACTGGCGAAAAGCCGTTCACCGGCGCCTTCACCACCATCATGCACAAGGTGTTGAAGGAGGAGCCACCGGCACCTTCGGAACTGAACGTGCATACGCCGAGGGCGTTCGACGCGGTGGTGCGCAAGGCCATCGCAAAGCGTCCGGATGAACGCTTCCAGAGCGGGCGAGAGTTTCACGAGGCATTGAGAGTGGCGGTCACCCGCGCTGTCACTACCGATACGGATAATGATCGCACTCTGGCTACGGACGACGGCGTTCGCGCAGCCACGGTCTTGTCGCCCAACTTCGGAGCACAATCGTCGTCCGCTCCGGTTGCCGCTGCGCCTGCCGCCAAAGCCGCTCCAACAGGCACCCCACCTGTCCGCAATCGAACACTTCTCGCCATCGCCGGCATTGTAGGACTTGCCGTGTCCGGCGCCGGCGTCATGGTGTTTCTCAACAAGGGAAAACCGCCCGAAGCGATTTCTGTGCAGGATGCCGCGCCCGTCGGTACTGTCCCGCAAGCTGCGGTGAGCGCTGAAAGTGCCACCTATGTCATCACTGCCGAGGGTCTCGCCGATCCGGGTGACCCGCGCTACCAGCAGGATAAGGGCCTAATGGCGACGGATCTGCGCGAGGATCTGAAACGGCAACTGGTCGAAAAAGCGGCGGCCCTATACATTGATCGGGCGTCGCTGATCCAGAACTACGTAGTGCTGCAGGCAAAACTGCTGGCACGGAGCGGCGAGTTCATTCAGTCCGTTCAGGAGGACCACGGTCCGCGGTTGGGGAACAATGGCCTGATGTCCGTGACCGCGCACGCGACCGTGAACGTCCGCGATGTGCAGAAGTCGCTCAACAAGATGTCCCAGGAAGAGCGCATTGACTTCATTCGCAATAACGGCGATCCGAAGATTTCCGTTGGCATCACGATCAAGAGCGCCGCGGGCGATTCCTCTGGGCCGGCGCAACCCTCGCCGGTTGCAGAAAACCTGCTCAAGGAGCGAGTTCAGTCTTTCGGGTTCCGTATCTGGAATGACGATGCGGCAACCGCCAACAAGACCACCGGCGCTGACTTTGCGGTGACCGGGGAAGCAAAGTTCAAGAAACTTACCGCCAAGCTAGAGGCATCCGGACTGACGATCGAAAAATTCGTGCTGACTTCCTGGACGGTCAAATGCACCGACAAGAAGACCGGTGAGGAGATCTATCACAACACGCAGATTCCTGAAAATGCGAGTTGGGCGACCGAAGATCTGGCTTTGCGGGATATCGGAAAACTGGTTGGCGAGGAGTTTTCGCGAAACTTCTTCCTCCAGCACTTCCATTTCACCGGGCAAAAGGTCACGCTCAACGTTCCTGGGCTTCCTGATGCGCAAATGGCGCAGAACCTGCTGAACGAGTTCATCGGAATTCGTTCCGTGCTTGCGGCCAGGCTCGAGCCAAGCAGCGGTGGAGCTTGGCGCTATGCCCTGGAAATTTCGGGTGGGGCCGGCAGCACTGCTGAGTTGGTCCAGAACGGATTACTCGGACCCTTGAATCGCAAGCTCGGTCGAAGTTGCTTCAGCATATCCGGAAGCAGCACTGCCGAGATCAATTTAGCCCTGGATGCGGCCTGCAGCAATTCCACCGTGCTCGGCCGCCTCGATAATCTGCCGCCGGCGGGACTGTTCGACGCGCCGCAACTGCGTCGCGAAGCAGTATCGAAGAATCCGGAGATACTGCGCAAGCTCAGCATCTAATTCCATTTCTAAGAAGCCCAGACGACCTTCCAAATCACAGTCGCGCGTCCGTGCCGTCAGCTCGGGACCGCCCCCCCCCCGCGTGCCCTCTCGACAGATCAGCTTCTTGCCAATCTATCGAAAATACCGGCGCGCATACCGCTGAGTAATGGCGCTGAGAAGCAACCTCAAGCCTCAGCTACCTTCCGCAAGCAGCGCCGATGCAACTGCCGGAACAAGATGTCGGACAAGTAATCCGGCGTCGCCATAATCCGTGGCGGTAATCACGTCCACAGTGAATACGTCGGTTCGGCCAGCCGTCGTGCACAGGTGCCCGAGTTCCGGACTGACAATGTAATGCGTGCGTGGCAGCACCGGAGGCAATTCAGTCGCCGGCTCTTCTTGCGGTGCCGGCAAGGTATAAAACGGCCCGAGCTCGGGCGATGTCAATAGAATGGCGCGTCCTGTCAGATTTACCAGCACCAGCGACCGGTCGTCCGCTGTAATGACTGCCCAGCCAGCCGCATACAACAAGCATCCGCAACAAGCGGTGAAGGCGATAAGTCCCATCGGCGCCGGACCCAGGTCCGATGTCACATAGACCAGCCCAAGCAGAAATCCGGGACCCGCATAGAGGAAGGTGCGCTTGGCAAACGCGCGCAATTGCCTGTTCTTGTCGGCGCGACCGCAGCAGAAGAACCAAACGCCGCAGGCACCCACGACCGCCACAGTGAAGGCGATTCCCCAAAAGAGATCGGCGTCCATTCGCTTAGTCTCCTGCAGATTTTTTCCTGCGCGGCGCTTCGTGTTTCAACAGCCCTGAAAGCCGCTCTGCGACTGGTGCCCGGAACCGGAATCGAACCGGTATGAACGATTAAGTTCGACGGATTTTAAGTCCGTTGCGTCTACCAATTTCGCCACCCGGGCTGCGCATGGTGAATTGTACACAGCTGCAAAGGGCATTGGCTGCGGATGCGCCGGTTCGCGCTCTTATGACAGCACAGCGCAAGCTACAATCACCGCACCGATGAATACAAGCGCCCTCCCCGACCCGCTCTTTCCACCGATTCAACCCGTTCTGCATGGCTGGCTCGACGTCGGCCATGATCATCGCATCTATTGGGAACAGTGTGGAAATCCCGCTGGCTATTCTGCACGGCCGGATGGATCTGGTCTGCCCGCCGGAGAACGCCTGGATACTGCACCGAAGCATATTCGGCAGTCGTCTGAAATGGGTCGATGGTGCCGGCCACAGTCCCATCGACGAGCGCCTGGCGCGTGAACTCGTGGCTGTCACCGGGCATTTTGCCAACCATGGCAATTTCGCCGCCTGGGGCGAGTCAGTACACGAGCACTTCAGCCGCTCGGCGGCTTAAGCCACTGCAGCACTTTAGCGAACAAGACCTCCGTTTCCACGGGTCGGCTGATAAAGTCGTTCATCCCGGCTTTACTGCAACGCGCCTCGTCTTCCGCGAACACATTGGCCGTCAGCGCGAGGATCGGAACATGTGGATTGTTTGAAGAGGCGCGTATTCGCCGCGTTGCCTCAAGTCCATCCATGTTGGGCATCTGCAGATCCATCAAGATCAGGTCGTAGTTGATCCGCTTCGCCATTTCCAGAGCCTTGGCGCCGTCATCGGCAACGTGCACCACCAGGCCGGCTTCTTCGAGCAGGCCCTGGGCAATTTCCTGATTGAATGGCTCATCTTCGGCAACCAGGATGTAGGCGCCGGCGTGCTGGGCCTTTAGCCGATCGCGAACAGAGCGCTCGACTGGCGCTGATGCACATTCTGCCGCAGCAGAGGATTTCGCCAGTCGGGCGTTGAACCAGAAAGTGCTGCCGACGCCCACCTGGCTGTTGATCTGAATCTCGCCACCCATCAGTTCGACGAGACGCTTGCTGATTGCCAGGCCCAAACCGGTACCGCCATACTTGCGTGCAGTCAAACCATCGCCCTGTTCAAAGGCCTCGAGGATCCGCTGCTGATCCGCCACCGCGATACCAATTCCGGTGTCCTGGACTTCGAAGTGCACCAGGACGTCGCCTGGATTGTCCTCAAGCAGCAGCGCGCGCACGGTGATCGCACCCTGGTTGGTGAACTTGATGGCATTGCCGGCGAGATTGAGCAAGACCTGGCCGAGGCGCACGGCGTCGCCGAAGAGCGGCATGCAGGCAACTTCGGGGGCCATTTCGATGACCAGTTCAAGTTCCTTCTCGGCGGCCCTGGCGCCGAACGAGGTTGTCAGGGTCTCGATGACATCAGCCAGGCTGAACTCGCTCTTGCGCAGCGTGAGCCGGTCAGCCTCGATCCGCGAAATGTCGAGAATATCTTTGATGATGGTGAGCAGATTATGCGAAGCGGACTTGACCTTGTTGAGTTGCTCGATCTGCCTCGGGTCGGTGGCGAACCGCTGCGCCAGTTCATTCATGCCCATGATGGCATTGAGCGGTGTGCGCAGCTCATGGCTCATGCTGGCAAGGAAAATATTCTTGGCGCGGCTGGCGCCTTCGGCAGCCTCCTTGGCAATGGACAGCGCGGCAGTGCGCTCGTCGACCATTGCTTCGAGGTGATGCCGATGCCGTTCGAGTTCGGCTTCGGTCTTCTTGCGCTGGCTGATGTCGCGAGAGGAGTTGAACAATACCGACTTGCCGACGATTTCGAGTGGAAAGCCACTGACCTCGACCTCGAACACGCTTCCATCCTTGCGCCGATGCAGGGTTTCGAACTCGCTGCGGCCCGATTTTGCAAACTGCCGGGCGAGGGCTCTGTCGAGTTCCACGCCGGGCAATCCGGCATCCCATTGGGAAACATGCATGCCGGCCATCTCATCGTGTCGGTAGCCGAGCATGGTGCAGAAGGAATCGCTGAACTCGACTAGGTTGCCGGCGGCGTCGAGGATGTGAATGCCATCGCTGGCGTTGCGCAACAGCGCCCGGTTCTTCTCGCTTTCCAAATGCAGGGCCTGCTCTACCTGCTTGCGTTCGGTGATGTCGGTAATGAATCCGTGCCACATTACTGAACCATCGGCCTCCTTCTGTGGCAGCGCATTCCCGCCAAGCCAGCGGATGGAGCCATCGGCGAAACGCACGCGATACTCATGCTGCCAAGGCTCGAGGGTAGCTGCGGAGTGTTGAATCGCAGCAACGATGTCGGCGAAGTCGTCGGGATGCAGGTTGGCAAAAACGGCAGAAGCATCTTCCCGCACATCTTCCGGGGCGACCCGGTAGATTTCGCGCATCGCGTCGCTGGCATAGGGGAAGCAGGAACTGCCGTCGGGACGCAACCGGTATTGGTAGATGACGCCCGGTACGCGCGTGGCAATCTGCCGTAGCCGATTGTAAAGTTCGGCCTGATCGCGATGCTGAAGTTCAATCGCCATCAGTGCGCTCAGCTCGGCCGCCGAGGCCAGTTCCTCCGGCGACCACGCTACCGATTGCCCGCGAACCTCCTTGAGGAACTGGGCAAATGACTTGCGCGGCGAAATGCGCCCGGAATCTTCGACCTCGTGCGGATGGTCCGGATCGCCGCTCCAGCGAATCGAGCGATGCCGTTCCCTGCGAAACCAGACCATGGTGGCCGGTCGATCGCGAAGCGATACAAACAGCGCACCGGCGACGTCATCGGCGGCGTCTTCCGGGTCTTCCGCGTCTGGCGCGTCCGTCATCGCGAGATCGCGGTTCAACGCGCTTGAGGCATAGAAGGTCGGGTCGCTTCCCAGTTGTCGCCGCCGCTGCTCCATTGCCTCGATCCGAGCCGGTGTGGGGGTCATGCCGAAGGTTTGCACGGTACTGCCGGCGATCAGGGCAAAGCCGTCGGCACCCGCCACTTCAAGTAGATCGGCACTGCCGCCCTGCGCCATGAATTCCTTGAAATCGACGGCGCGAATGGCCTCGATCAACCTGTGTCGACGCAGCGCCAGACCGGCCTCCCGCTCCCGGCGCTGCTGGCTCAAGTTTGCCCCGATCAGTGCCGCGGCGTCTTCGCAGAACAAGCCAACGGCATCTCGCTCGCCAGCGCCGAGATATTTTGGCGCGCTGCTGTGATGGCATACCAGCAGGCCCCACAGGCGCCCGTCGATAACCAGGGCGCCGACCAGCGATGCACGCACGCCCATGTTCTTCAGGTACTCGATATGGATAGGCGAAACACTGCGCAAGCTGGTCTGACCAAGATCGATCGAGGTGCTGTCGTGGCTAGCGATCAAGGCCGAAGGCGTATACAAGACATCGGCAATGAGCCGAACTTTACACAACTGGAACAACTCGCGAGCCTGTCGGGGAATATCGCTGGCCGGAAAATGGAGCCCCAGATACGGTTCCATACCGTCGAGACAGGATTCGCCGATCACCTCGCCGTTCCAGTCGGCATCGAACCGATAGACCATCACCCGATCAAAGCCGGTGACGCCGCGAATCATGTTCGCCGCTCCCTGGGCAATCGCCGCGACGTCTTTCAAGCGCCGCAGTTCTTCGGTGTCGCGGCGACAGCGATAGAAAATCTCCAGTAATGCAGGCGAATACTTCTCTTCGATCTCGATGTCGATCAGCACTTGGCCGGCGCCGTTGAATCTTGGCCGGACCGCCAGTTGCATCCCTTTCCGCCATAGATGGACGACTTGCTGAAGGCCCTCGGAAGTAGCGTCTACCAGCACAGCCGCGGGACCAGGCCCAAACAATTCGCTGGCGTGCTGCCCGAGCAGGCTGGCGGCCGGGATGCCGAGCAAGGCTGCACAGGATTCGCTGGCAGCCTCGATGATTGCCGTGCCGGCATTCACAACCAGCAGCACGCCATGCGGCTGCACCGCACCGGGAAAGCGTATCGGTTCGTTTTCGCAGTTACTTGTGTCGAATTTGATCATGGCAGCGACGGGTATTTGATCGTCATGGCTAATCAAACGGGTTATGCAGCGTTGCGCCGGTTCCACGAAAATCATCGACGTAGCGTGTTGCCACCGTCAAATCATGAATCAACGCAATCGCGGCGATCTGCTTGTCTATCGGATGTTCCCGGCTTGGCGACATCAAGCGACCCCAAACTTGAGCGCACTCTTCGTCAA
This sequence comes from uncultured Pseudomonadota bacterium, assembly GCA_903888645.1. Lineage (GTDB taxonomy): Bacteria > Pseudomonadota > Gammaproteobacteria > Burkholderiales > Rhodocyclaceae > CAISUK01. The sequence continues at coordinate 19,441 of CAISUK010000327.1, forward strand.
AGCCCAATATCCTCTCGGCGTAGTCGGTAACGAGCCTGTCAAGCCATGTTTCGAGTTTGCTGGTTTGCGGAAGGTCACCACGATAGCGAATATTCTCCAGTCCGCGGCGAATTTCACCAATCGTTTGCACGGCGAGATAAAGGGCCGCCGAGTCGGTTGTCTCGAAGAATCTCCGGACTCCGGGGTTGGCTTTTTGGCCTTTGCGAGCTTCGCTAATGACGTTTGTATCCACGAGGTACATGTGGATTTTTAGCCATTCCGGAAATTGAAGTCAGCGTCTTCACCGACATTTGGCATACCCGAGAGAACCTCGCCGAGGGATCGCCGCTTCGGCCGTTGCAGAACGGTTCTTAGTATCTCGCGGTGCTCGGCTTCGGCGCTTCTGCCGTGAGATGCGGCAAGTTGCTTGAGCGCCAAGGCAACATCTTCGTCGACATTTCGTACTACAAGATTGGTAGCCATATTGAAATCCCCCATTTGCAATCACTGATAGCATCTTATCCAGGAAATTATTGCACTGCAATGGCGCACTCAGCGATCAAGCCGCGGATAGCGGACATTCTCGACAAAATCCTGTTCCGCCTGGGTCGGTGCCGGCGTCAGCAGGCTGACGGCGACGATGGTGACGAAGCCGGTGGCGAGGCCGAATATTCCGCTGGATATCGGCTGGATATCGAACCATGCCGCCTGCATGGAACCGCCAAAGAACGGATGGGTAAGCATCGCATAATACAGCGTCACACCGAGGCCAGCGGCCATGCCGGCAAAGGCGCCCCAGCGATTGGCGCGCTTCCAGAAGACGCCGCAGACCAACGCCGGGAAAAACGCGGAGGCGGCGATGGAGAAGGCCAGGCCGACCATGAACAGGATGCTGTCCGGCCGCAGCGAGGCGACCCAGGCGGCAATCATCGCCACCATCAGCAGCAGCGACTTGGAGATGATCAGGCGGCGCTGCGCCGTCGCCCGCGGCGCGATCATCCGGTAATAGACGTCGTGCGCCAAGGCGTTGGCGATGGTCAGCAGCAGGCCGTCGGCCGTGGACAGCGCCGAGGCCAGACCGCCAGCGGCGACCAGGCCGGAAACAACGTAGGGCAGACCGGCGATCTCCGGCGTTGCCAGCACGATGACATCCGAATTGAGCGTCAACTCCGCCAGCTGCAAGATGCCGTCGCCGTTGATGTCCTCGATCCTGACCATGCCCACCTTGCCCCACGAGGCGACCCAGGCCGGCAAGCCGTGAATGGAGGCGCCGACGATGTCGTTATAGATGATCCACTTGGCGAAGACCGCATAGGCCGGCGCCGTGACATAGAGCAGAAAAATGAAGAACAGCGACCAGAACACCGAGTGCCGCGCTTCGCGCACCGAGGGTGTCGTGTAATAGCGCATCAGGATATGCGGCAAGGCCGCCGTGCCGACAGTGAGACAGATGACCAGCGCGATGAAATTGCGCCGCAGCGCATCGGACTCGGCCTCGTCGTCGCCGGCAAAGGCTGCGGCGTGCGGTTGCGGCCGATCGGCTTTTTCGATGTAGGCGCGGCGCGCCGATTCCCACTTGATGCGTGCCTCGGCCTCGGTCTTCGGCACTTCGCGCAAGGCGCGCTCGGCAATGTGCAACTCGCGCACCGGCGCGTCGCTGCGGCGCAAGGATTCAACCCGCTGCATCAGCTTGCCGCGCTCTTCGCCGATCGATTCGGGCAAGTGCGCGATTTTTCCTGTCAGGTCGTCGGCGCGGACCTGGAAGAGGCGCCGCACCTCGACTTCGCGGGGATTGTCGAAGAGTTCCTTCTCCTTGCCCCCGAGCCGTTCCAGAACTGTTCCATATACCGCCTGGGGAATCGGGATACCGGTAATCTTCTGCGCCATCATGACCACCGGGATCAGGTACGCGAGTATGAGAATCAGGTATTGCGCCACCTGCGTCCAGGTGATGGCGCGCATGCCGCCAAGAAAGGAACAGACGAGTATGCCGGCCAGACCAACGAACACGCCGATCTCGAACTCGATGCCGACAAAGCGGCTGGTGATCAGGCCGACTCCATAAATCTGCGCGACGACGTAGGAAAACGAAGCCAGGATGGCCGCGACGACGCCTACCAGGCGGGCCGGATTGCCGTAGCGGCTGCCGAGAAAATCGGGAATCGTATATTGGCCGAATTTGCGCAGATAGGGCGCCAGCAGCAACGCTACCAGGCAGTAGCCGCCGGTCCAGCCCATGACAAACGCCAGTCCCTGGTAGCCGCCGAAATAGAGCGTGCCGGCCAGGCCGATGAAAGAAGCTGCGCTCATCCAGTCGGCCGCCGTCGCCATGCCGTTGAAGAAGGCCGGCACCCGGCGGCCGGCGACGTAGTACTCGACCACATCCGAGGTGCGACTGAGGAAGCCGATCCCGGTATACAGCCCGATGGGAACGAACATGAACAGATAGCCGATCATCCGCTGCGACAGGCCAAGCCGCTCGGCCCAGGCGACCAGCAGGATGAAGGCGATGAAGACCGCCGCGTAGCGTAGATAAAGGCGGCCGAGTTTGCGGCTGAGGGTCAGCGAATCAGGCATTGCCGGTTTTCCCCGGTCCGTTTTTCGTGCTTTTCCCCGCGATCTTTGCCAACGTGTCGACGCGCTCGTCCATCACCTCATCGACGCCAAACCGACGATCGAGCCGATCCATGGCATTCGCATAGATCCAGACAATCAGCAGATAGGCGACTAGCGCGCCCTGGGCGGCCATGTAAAAAGCCAGCGGCCAACCGAACAAACTGATGCGATTGAAATCGCGCGCCCAATAAACCGGGGCAAAAGTCACCACTGCCCAAACGCACAACAACCCCAGCGTCAACCGCAGGTTATAGCGCCAATAGGCGCGGCGGCGATCGGCAGCAGCGGCGGAAATCATCAAAGCCGGAAATCCAGCTGGAGGCGGCTCTGC
>CAISUK010000328.1 GCA_903888645.1 uncultured Pseudomonadota bacterium
AGGCAATGGGTTCCCGTTCCTTCTTATCCGTCCGAGGGAAAAGCGGCTTCAAGCGATCCGCTTCGGCGGCGATGATTTCCGCAACATCGCGCGTCAGCAGTGCCACTCGCGCCGCCTTGATGGCGTAGGCGCGATCGTCGAGCAGCAGATTGACATAGTCGCGGACATGGACGCCGCAACCAGATGCGGTCATGACAATCGCCTCGGCGCCGCCATCGAGCAGCGGCAACCAGGCGTCGATGTTGCGGCGAGCATCGTCGCGGGCTGCTTCGGCGTCATTGAGGTGGAAGCGCACGGCGCCGCAGCATCCGGCATCCGGCGCCTCGACGAGGGTAATGCCGAGGCGGTCGAGCACGCGTGCCGTTGCAGCATTGATGGCTGGGGCCAGATCCTGTTGCACGCAGCCGGCCAGAGCGATCATGCGCCGCTCATGCTTCAGGCTGGGCCAGGGCCCCGGGCTCTGTCGTGGCGGCAGTTTGGCTTTGATCTTTGGCGGAAGCAGGGGCCGCAGGAAATGCCCGAGCCTGAGCGCCGGCGCGAACAGCCAACGCCGCGGCAGGGCGTACTTGAGGAGATCGCGGGTCAATGCATCGGCGCCATGACGAGGTACTTTTTTTTCGACAACCGCGCGGCCGATGTCGAGCAGCCGCGAGTAGCGCACCCCGGAAGGACAGCTCGTCTCGCACGAACGGCAGGTCAGGCAGCGGTCTAGATGGAGCTGCGTCTTTTCCGTCACTTCCGCGCCCTCGAGCACCTGTTTGATCAGATAGATGCGGCCGCGCGGCCCGTCAAGTTCGTCGCCGAGCAATTGATAGGTCGGACAGGTCGCCGTGCAGAAGCCGCAATGTACGCAACTGCGCAGGATCGCCTCGGCCTCATGGCCGTCAGGCGTGTTGCGGATGAAATCGGCGAGGCGGGTTTCCATGGTTTCGCTCAGATGCTTCGCTCGGCCATCGCCAGGCGCAGGCCGATGCCGATGAAGGTGATGCCGGCCAGCGTCTGCAAATGTCGGCCCACGGGTTTGCCCATGGCCGAGCGGGTTCGCAGCCAGTTACCTAGCGTGCCCGAGGCGAGGGCGATAACGCTGAAGATCACGAGCGTGCAAAGCATGAAGATACCGCCCAGCAGCAGCATTTGCTGTTCGACGCTGCCGCTACCCGGGTGGACGAATTGCGGCAGAAAGGATAGGAAGAACAGCGTCACCTTGGGATTGAGCAGGTTGGCGATGACACTCTGGCGGTAGATTTTGCGTAGCGAAATGGTTGCCGTCGGCACGCCGGTCAGCGCGGTGTCGCGGTGCTTGAGCGTGAGGAAACCGAGATAGCAAAGATAGGCCGCGCCGGCATAACGGATGGCATCGAAGAGCAGTGGCGACGAGCGAATGACGGCAGCGATGCCGAACACCGCCAGCGCTGTGTGTCCAATCAGTCCGGTGGTGAAACCCAGCGCCGCCACCAGCGCCGCCATGCGCCCTTGTGCTATCCCGCGCGACAGCACGGTGATGTTGTCCGGCCCGGGTGCCAACGTCAGCAGCAGGGAAGCAGCAATGAATAATGCCAGATCAGGCATGGTCACTCCTGCCATTATCAGCAGCTGACGTGGTCGTAGCCGCACTCAGCAAGCGCCCTCTGCCGAAAATGCCATTCGGATCAAACCCCCGCTGCAGCCGCTGGTGCAGAGCGAGCAAGCCCGGCGACTGCGGCTGGAATACACCGACCGATTTATCGCCGCCGCGAAACAACGTGGCGTGACCGCCAACTCTCGTGGCGACATCACGCACGACTTCAGCGTCAAGTGCGCCGCGAAACCAGCGTTGTGCGCCGCCCCACTCGATCAGAGGCTCCGCTCCTAAAGAAACTACCGACGTCGTCGATGGCACCGAGAGTCGCCAGAGCGGCGTTTCGCCGGCAAAGAAAGGCTGCCGCTGTTCGCGCAACTCGGCCCAAAATTTGCCGCCAGCGTCGACCACTTCGCCGCCGAGTTTCGCCAGGGCCGAGGTCACCGCCGCCCGCGCACCGGAGAGGCGGACAGTGAGCCGCTCATCATGCCAGCAGGTTGCCGAAATCGGCAGCGGCTGCCCGGCCCAGCGATTCATCAATGCCAGCGCTGCATCCTGTGCTGCCGGCAGTGCCAGCGTGGCTTCGGCAGCCGGTCGCGGCAGCACCTTGAGCGAGACTTCGAGAAGGATGCCGAGTGTTCCGAGACTGCCGGCGAGCAGGCGCGATACGTCATAACCGGCGACGTTCTTCATGACCTGGCCGCCGAAGTTCAAAATCCTGCCGGCCCCATCCATCAGCTTTACGCCGAGCACGAAATCGCGCACGGCGCCGGCGCTGGCCCGGCGCGGGCCCGAGAGCGCCGCCGCCACACAGCCACCGATCGTTGCCGCGCCGAAATGCGGCGGTTCGAAGGCCAGCATCTGGCCGCGCGCCGCCAGCACCGCCTCGACCTCGGTCAGCGGTGTGCCGCAGCGGGCGGCGATGACCAACTCGGTCGGCTCATAGGTGACGATGCCGCGATACGGTAGCGTCTCGAGAACGTCGCCAGCCAGCGCCTGGCCGTAAAAATCCTTGCTGCCGCCGCCGCGAATGCGCAATGGCTTGCCCTGCCGAATTCTCTCCTGCCATTCCTGAAGAATCGATTCCATCAGAACCTCGGCAATTCCGGATGCGACAACTGCCCGGCATGGACATGCATGCGGCCAAACTCGGCACAGCGATGCAGTGTCGGCACCGCCTTGTCCGGGTTGAGCAGGCCTTTGGCATCGAAGGCCGACTTGATGCGATGGAAAGCGGCCAACTCCTCGCTGGCGAATTGCACGCACATCGCGTTGATCTTCTCGAAACCGACGCCATGCTCGCCGGTGATGGTGCCGCCGAGTTTGACCGACAATTCCAGAATCTCGGCACCGAAAGCCTCGGTTCGTTCCAATTCGCCGGGAATGTTCGCGTCATACATGATGAGCGGATGCAGGTTGCCGTCGCCGGCATGAAAAACATTGGCGCAGCGCAAACCGTATTTCTTCTCCATGGCGGCGATTGCCTTGAGCATTTCGGCGATGCGCTTGCGCGGAATGGTGCCGTCCATGCAGTAATAATCGGGCGAGATGCGCCCAACTGCTGGAAAGGCGGCCTTGCGCCCGGCCCAGAAACGGACACGCTCTGCCTCGTCGCGGGACACGCGAATCTCGGTGGCACCGCTCTGCTGCAGAACGGCGCGCATGGCGGCGACTTCCTCGGCCACTTCCTCGGGCGTGCCATCTGATTCGCAGAGCAGGATGGCGTCGGCATTGAGGTCGTAACCGGCCTTGACGAAGGGCTCGACAGCGGCCGTGGCAGCTTTGTCCATCATTTCCAGTCCCGCCGGGATGATGCCGGCGGCGATGATGGCGGCCACTGCATCGCCGGCCTTTTCAATATCGTCGAACGAGGCCATGACGACCTGAGCGAGTTCCGGCTTCGGCGTCAATTTGACGGTCGCTTCAGTGACCACGCCAAGCAGACCCTCGGAGCCGATCAGCAGCGCCAGCACATCGTAGCCCGGCGCATCGAGGCCATGGTTGCCGATCTCCAGCACTTCGCCGTCAATGGTGACGAGGCGAATGCGCACCACGTTATGCACCGTCAAACCATACTTGAGGCAATGCACGCCGCCGGAGTTCTCGGCGATATTGCCGCCGATGCTGCAGGCGATCTGCGACGACGGATCGGGGGCGTAATAGAGGCCATGGGGCGCCGCCGCTTCGGTGATGGCGAGATTGCGCACCCCGGGCTGGACCACGGCCAGTCGCGCCGCCGGATCGAGGCTGAGGATGCGCTTCATTTTCGCCAGCGACAGCACCACGCCGTGGCGATGCGGCAGGGCGCCGCCGGACAATCCGGTGCCGGCGCCGCGCGCCACGACCGGCACGCCGCGTTGGTAACAGGTGCGCAGCACACCGATGACTTGCGCTTCGTTTTCGGGCAGCGCAACTGCCAGCGGCAAGGCGCGGTAGGCCGAAAGGCCATCGCACTCGTAGGCTTTGAGATCTTCGACAGCAGTCAGTAGCGCTTCGGCCGGCAGCAATGCAGAGAGCGCGGCGATCAAACCGCTCCCGTCTACGTCGGAAAAATCCTGATCCTGCTGGTGACTATGCTGGCGCTGCATCTGGCTTGCCTCCTCAGCCGCTGCTGCCCGTGAGGATCGCACAAAAATCGCTGCCATGAGCGAGGTTATGCCAAGTTTTCGGTGAAAATCGCGCTGCTCCATTGGCGAAATCATCGCCAGCGATTCGGGCGTGTGCGGTCAACCGGTTTCGAGGAGGGCCGGTCGCCTAGCTTCAGGACCTTGACGACGCGCAGCTTCATCTCTCCGCAGTGACCATTGGCGAGATTCAAGCAGGCATTGATCTGACGCGCGAACAGGACGAGGTCAAGGCAATCGAGATTGAACGCTGGCTCGAAGCGGTGGCGACGTCGTACAACGTACTGCCAATGGATGCGCCGACATTCCGCGCTTGGGCGCAACTGATGCACCGCAAGTCCGATACCGTCTACGAAGATGCAATGATCGCTGCAATGGACAAGATTCATGGTTTGACGGTCGTGTCGAGGCACGTTGCGGACTTCAAGGCCTTCGGTGTTCCACTGCTGAACCCGTTCAAGGCGTAGGTGGGCCACAAGTCGGATTCTGCGCGAGGCTCGTGGAATGATGGCCTCACCCATGCGAAGCCGATGCGACTCGCGTGAGAACGAGCGGCATCAGCGCAAAAAGCCCGAGCATTGCCAGATAGACGCTTCCGGAGACCGGGTCCCGGCTGGCGACGTACTCGCCAAGCGTCCGATCCTGGAGAGCAACGGCAAGCAAGACTTCGGCGGCGAGCAGCAGCACCAGCGCAAGAAATCCGGCGCCGAGGCGGGCCAAGACGTTGGCGGGCAGGGCGAAACGCCTGGTGATGAATCGCGCCGCCACCACTACCGCCACAAACATGAATGGCATTTCGAGGAGTTCCGCGACCCTTTCGCCGAGCCGCGGCACCAGAAAGGGTACGCGTATCGATCCCAGGACAAAGCCCGCGCCGAATACCAGCGCGAAATACGTCATGCCGGCCTTGATCGTTCGCGTGGGGAGAGTGCTCATCACGCGCTCGTCGGCCCCGCGGCTGCGCGAATTCATATCAGCACCGCTTGGACCGGACGCCGCAGTGACGAAGGCAGTTTCGGGCCGCGCCCGAAACGAACGACAAGATCGGGCCGGCGCTTTCCGGCACCAAGGAAGGTGGCAAACTGCGGCCGCAGCGTCGCCACTTCGACGGGTTGGTTGAGCATTGCATTGCGCACACCCAGCGCGGCCGACTGGAGCGCGAAGCGCTCGTAGCAACGTCCCACTTCCAGCCACTGGGCCGGGCCCGGATTATCCGAGACGAATATCGCGATGCCGGCCGAACTTCGCACGTGCTTCGCGTACTTGTCGTTCTCGCTCTTGGGCGTAAAGAATAAGCCGAACAGCAGGCTGCCCAGCCATGCCGGCGCAGGCGGATTGCCCGACGATGCCGCGTATACCCCGTCGCCAGTGCGAACCGCCTCGTCACCGCTGAAGCGAATCCAATTCTTCAATTCATCGACAAAAGCCGGATCGCTCATCTGGGCGGTATTGCCCTGAACGACGTACTCAAGAACCTTCTCCACCGCCTGCCGCTCGGTCAGGAGGATCACCTGAATGCCATTGCCGGTACCGGCTTTCTCAAGCAGTTCGAGTTCCTGCCGGGCGAGGGGTTGCCCGTCATATTCGCCGCGAGTGCTTTGCCGCTCGGTGATCGCCTGAAACAGCGGCGACGCGACGGCGCTAGTCGGCTCCAGAACCACACGCAGCGCATTGCCCCCGGCGGCGTCGAAGCCGGCGTGCCCCATCATCCCATTGGCCAAAGCCGCCTGGATCATGTTCTCGGCAGCGCAGCCGAGGGAAACGAAGAGATGGTGATCGTCCGGGTCGACAGCCGGACAACGGCGCGAAAGGTCCGGCAATATCGAGATGGCTCCATCTTCAAGGCGAAACTTCCAGCATTGGGTGTTATGGCTAGACGGCGCCAAAGTCGCGTAACGCACTAGCTCATGCAGAAGAGCAGCCTTGTCGCCGGCCGCAACCTTGCCGTGACGCCAGGTGCGATCCGCAATAATTTCATAAGAGTCTCCACTCGTCTCGAACGAACACGACGGTAATGCTGCCATTGCGCCGACAGAGGCGAGCGCGGTAAAGACAAATTCTCTTCGTGTAGACATGGCTTAAGTTCCTTCTCAATAAGACCGGCCTCTGAATTGAATTTTTCATACCTAGACTGGTTTCCAAGAAAAAAATTCGATTAAGGGAAATCAATCCAAGTCCGACCGTGACGTTTCCAATTTGAATTAGACAAGTTATTTGGCATTTTTACAAGCCGTGCTCTAGAGACCTGGGAGCACCGACGCTAGAATGCGATCCATTGCGTCTGCAGCTAGACGCTCGCCAACGCACGACGCACCATGACGAAGACTCTTGCATGCTCCGTCTGACTGGGCGTTAAAGGGGCCGTGGTCGGTTTGTTTTCAGAAAACCACGGCAGCAAGCAATAATTTCCGGAAACCCGATCTTGCCTCCGCCGCGGTGGTTCGTCGTGACAACCCTTGCAGGCGATCTAAAGTCTGGACCTGTCGTTCATCTTATATAGTCGCAACCCGCAACCCTGCTAGGGTGGCGGCTTCGCACTGTCTCGTATCGGCCGATACGAAAACGTCGGCCTTCAGTGCCACGGCGCTGCCTATGTGAATGGCATCCATTCCGCGCAAGACGTTGGTTTCCAAACACGCAACTGCCTCGGCCAACACCGTCGGCGCCAGATCGCAAACGGCAGCGTCCTCGATGTCGGCCAGCAACAATGATTTCAGTTGCCGATATTGCGTGTCGGTTATCCTGGCTTCACGGCGCAGACGGCAGAAGGCCGAAATAATCTCGGGTAGCGCAATGCCGGACAAGCCGATCTCCGTTGCCCGGTCACACCAGTCAAGCACAACGTCGGTTCCCGCTTCGGCGACATAGCGCTTGACGAAGGCTGAGCTGTCAAAGAAAACGCGCATCAGGCATCGCTCGTCACAAGCCGGATTGGCGATCTTCGAGAATCATGCAACTGATGGAAACGCCATCCAGCACCAGGGGTTGCGCTTTACGGCGCTTCCAGGACGGCAGTTCGGCCACTATCGGGACGATGTCGGCGATGGGTTTGCCGTTGCGCAGAACGCGCACCGATTCACCCGATGCCACCATATCGAAATACTGCTTGGCGTGGTTGCGCACTTCAGTGAATGTCGCTTGCTTCATGGCAATCTCGATATGTACAGAATAGCGTGATTGTACATGTGCAGTTTGACCACTGCCAGCATTGGCAGGTGCTTGCCAAGGATGGTTGAAGGGGGCAGGGTTACATTGAGTTTTTCGATTATGGGAAAACAATTCAAGCCTGGCCCTGACGTTTCCCAGTAGAAAAGAAAGCTATTTGGCATTTTGACAAGCGGCACCCGAGGCTTGGGAGTCGCGACGCTAAAATACGATCCGTTGCGCTTACAGCCAAGTGCTCGCCAACGCGCCCCTCAACGGACCCTGACGAAGACTCCTGCATGCTCCGACTGACTGAAATCAAGCTGCCGCTCGATCACCCCGAAGCTGCCCTCGGTGCCGCCATCGTCCAGCGCCTCGGCATCGCCGAGAGCGATTTCCACGGCTACACGGTTTTCCGTCGTGGCTATGACGCCCGCAAGCGCTCGGCGATCGTCTTCATCTATACGGTGGACGTTGATGTCGATGACGAGGCGGCGCTGCTCGAACGGTTTCGCGGTGACCGCCATATCGGGCCTACACCCGACACCAATTACCGTTATGTCGCCCAGGTGCCGCTCGATTTCGCGACGACGTCAGGCAGCCGGCCGGTCATCATCGGCAGCGGCCCCTGCGGGCTGTTCGCCGGACTGCTGCTGGCGCAGATGGGTTTCCGGCCGATCATTCTGGAACGCGGCAAGGCGGTGCGCGAACGGACCAAGGATACTTGGGATCTGTGGCGCAAAGGCGAACTCAACCCGGAATCGAATGTGCAGTTCGGCGAGGGCGGCGCCGGGACTTTTTCCGATGGCAAGCTCTACAGCCAGATCAAGGATCCGCAGCATCATGGCCGCAAGGTGCTCACCGAGTTCGTCAGGGCTGGCGCGCCAGCCGAAATTCTCTACGTCAGCAAGCCGCACATCGGCACTTTTCGCCTGGTCGGCATGGTCGAGCAGATGCGTGCCGAGATCGAGGCGCTGGGCGGGGAGTTCCGCTTTGGCAGCCGCGTTGCGGACATCCTCGTCGATCGGCCCGGTGTTGCCGGCGTCGGCCCGGTGCGTGGCGTTGTCCTGGCGGATGGCGAAACCATAACAAGCGATCATGTCGTACTGGCCGTCGGCCACAGCGCCCGCGATACCTTTGTCATGCTCCATGAGCGTGGCGTCGCCATCGAGGCAAAGCCCTATGCCATCGGCTTTCGCATCGAGCATCCGCAGTCGCTGATCGATCGCGCCCGCTTCGGCAAGTTCGCCGGCAATCCGCTGCTCGGCGCTGCCGACTACAAACTCGTCCATCACTGCGCCAATGGTCGCTCGGCCTACAGCTTTTGCATGTGCCCGGGCGGCACCGTGGTGGCCGCCACGTCGGAGGCCGGCTGCGTCGTCACCAACGGCATGAGCCAGTATTCGCGCAACGAGCGCAATGCCAACGCCGCCATCGTCGTCGGCATTACGCCGGCTGATTTCCCCGGTGGGCCGCTGGCCGGTATCGATTTCCAGCGGCATTGGGAGCGGCAAGCCTACCTCGCCGGGGGCTCCACATATGCGGCGCCAGCGCAGCGGGTCGGCGACTTTCTCGCCGGGCGGCCATCCACCGCCTTGGGCGCCGTGCAGCCGTCATACACGCCGGGCATCCATCTCACAGATCTGGCGAATTGCGCGCCGGATTACGTCATCGCCGCGATCCGCGAGGCGCTGCCCGCTTTCGACCGGCAGATTCGCGGCTTCGCCATGGCCGATGCGCTGCTGACCGCCGTCGAGACGCGTACCTCCTCGCCGATCCGCATCGGTCGCGACGCTAGACTGCAGAGCCTCAACACGCGCGGACTTTATCCCACTGGTGAAGGCGCCGGCTATGCTGGCGGGATTTTATCGGCGGCGATTGACGGTATCAAGGTGGCTGAGGCGGTAGCCATCGACATTGTCGGCAACAAGCGGTGAGCCAGCCCGTGAGTCAGGCGAGGGCAGCCGTCATCGGTGGTGGCCCAGCTGGTCTAATGGCGGCCGAAATGTTGCTGCAGGGCGGCGTACGGGTCGATCTTTACGACGCGATGCCGTCGGTGGCCCGCAAGTTCTTGCTGGCCGGCAAGGGCGGCATGAACATCACGCATGCCGAGCCACGCGCTGCCTTTGTGGCGCGCTACGGCGAACGCACGGCTGAAATTGCGCCGCTACTCGACGCCTTCGGGCCGGAGCAATTGCGCGCCTGGCTCGATGAGCTTGGCATTGAAACCTTTGTCGGCAGTTCCGGCCGCGTTTTCCCCGTTGGCATGAAGGCCGCGCCCTTGCTGCGTGGCTGGTTGCATCGCTTGCGCGAGGCCGGTCTGCGCATTCATGTGCGACATCGCTGGCAAGGCTGGAACGATGATTGCAGCTTGAGTTTCACTACACCGAACGGCGAACGGCAGGTGCGTCCCGCCGCCGTGGTCCTCGCGCTCGGTGGTGGCAGTTGGGCCAAACTTGGCTCCGACGGCGCCTGGGTGCCTTGGTTGGCGCAACGCGGTGTCACGGTGACGCCGCTACGGCCGGCCAATTGCGGCTTTTACATAGCGAATGGCTGGAGTGATCATTTTCGCCAGCGCTTTGCCGGGCAGCCGGTTAAATCGGTGGTGGCGAGCCTGGTTGACGGCGGCAGTGCCGTCCGTCAACTGCCGGGTGAGTTCATGGTGACGGTAACCGGCGTCGAAGGCAGTCTGATCTATGCGCTTTCCGCTGCCCTGCGCAACGAAATTTCAGCATCCGGATCAGCCACTCTTCTCCTGGATCTGGCGCCGGGTTGGACGTTGCCGCGGCTGGCTGCCGAAATCTCAAGGCCGCGCGGTTCGCGGTCGATTTCCAGTCACTTGCAGAGTCGCGTCGGCATCAAGGGCGTCAAGACCGGCCTGCTGCGGGAACTGCTGCCGGCCACTACATTTGCCGATGCCGCGGCGTTGGCCGCCGCGATCAAGGCGCTGCCACTAAGGCTTGCTGCCACCCGACCGCTCGACGAAGCGATCAGCAGTGCGGGTGGCGTGACCTTCTGTGCGGTCGACGCGAATTTGATGCTGCGTCGCTTGCCGGGTGTTTTCTGCGCCGGCGAGATGCTGGATTGGGAGGCGCCAACGGGCGGCTACCTCCTCACCGCCTGTTTTGCGAGCGGCCGCGCCGCCGGCCTCGGGGCGCTGGCCTGGCTGAATCGCCCGCTATGACAAGTGCCTGCCCGGGCGCGGCGACTCTTTCAACTTTGCCCGGGTTCGGGCAATGTGGTGACCGGTTCGTCCGACGTTGCTTCTTCAGGCTGCGGTGAATTGGCTTCCTGCTTGCGCTTCAACTTTTCCTCGGCCTTTTTCTTCTTGGCGATTTCTTTCTGACGCTTTTCAAACTGATAGTTGGGTTTTGCCAATTGGTCGCTCCTTCAATTGCGGTTTGTGAAAAATGATGGCTGCTTGCTGCCTCGGCCACGGAACGAACTTGCGTCAATCCACTGCTGCAAAAAATCGCTGGCTCATCTCGTCGAGTCCGAGTGTACCAAGCAATTCGCGTAAACGCTCGGTTGCTCGCTGGCGCGGCAGATTGCGGTCGGCGGCAATGATCAGTTCATTCTTCATGGAGTGCTCCCAGCCGACCAGTTCGGTGACGCTGACCTGGTATCCGTGCGCTTCCAGTTGCAGACAGCGCAGCACGTTGGTGGCGAGGCTGGCGAATTCGCGGGTGTGCAGCGGATGGCGCCAGATTTCGCTGAGGACGTTCTGCGCCAGCGCCGTGCCCTTGTTCCGGCGCAGCACAGTCGCTACTTCAGCCTGGCAGCACGGCACCAGGACAATGAACCTGGCGCGTTTGGCCAGGGCGAAGCGAATGGCGTCGTCGGTGGCGGTGTCGCAGGCGTGCAGGGCGGTGACGACGTCGACGCGTTCTGGCAATTGCGATGATGGCGCAATGATCGAATCGGCAACAGTCAGGTCGAGGAAACTCATGCCGGGAAAATGCAGGCGCCGCGCCAATTCCTGCGACTTGTCGACCAACTCGTCGCGGCGCTCGATGCCGAAGATGTGCGAGCCAGCGCGAAGTGTTTTGAAGAACAGGTCGTAGAGGATGAAACCCAGATAGGACTTGCCTGCGCCGTGGTCGACCAACTGCACTGCGCCGCGCTCGGCGATGACTTCTTTAAGCAGCGGTTCGATGAATTGATAGAGGTGATAGACCTGCTTGAGCTTGCGCCGGCTGTCCTGATTCATTCGCCCGTCGGCGGTGAGGATGTGCAGTTCCTTGAGCAGTTCGATCGACTGGCCGGGGCGGATCTCTTGCTTCTCGTCGGTGATGTTCTTGTTTACTTTTTTCGCGGCATTCATTCGGCATCTCCGGGAATGCCTTGCAACTTGACGATGGCATCGCGCAGCAGCGCCGGAATCGGCACGGACTTTCGTTGCAGCGGATCGGCGGTGACATAGATGACTTCGCCGCTGATGATCCGATTGGTGTCGCGCCAAATTTCGAGTGCGAAAGTGATGCTGCTGTTGCCGAGGCGATCCACGCGCACCGCCACGTCGAGCCAATCGTCATATTCGGCCGGGGCGTGATAATTGACGAGCGTTTTCACCACGAACAAATCGGCGCCCATGAGCGGTACGCAATCGGGATAGGCCACTCCGGCGGCGCGCCAGTATTCGAAAATGCCGATGTCGAAATAGGTCAGGTAATGACCGTTGAAGACGACGCCTTGTTTGTCGACCTCCGCCCAACGCACCCGCAAGCGGTGGCTGAAGGGAAAGTCAGCTGCCGCCATTTGGGTCAGCTCTGGCTGTGTCTGCCTCAGTAGAAAAAGGCATAGCGCTTTCGTTCCCAGTCGCTGACTTCATGGCGATAGGCATCCCATTCGCTGCGCTTCAAGGTCAGGAAGGATTCGGCGAAATCGACGCCGAGCGCACCTTTGACCAGCGCATCGGCGGCCAGCGCATCGAGCGCTTCGCCGAGGTTGCGCGGTAGCAATTCGAGTTGTCGGGCGCCCTTGTACAGATCCGCTTCGACTGGCGGCGGCGGTTCAAGGCACTGTTCCGCCGCGTCGATGATGACAGCGGCGATGCCGGCCAATGCCGCATAGATATTGCAGGTACCGTCGGGCAGCCGCCATTCGACACGGTTACCGACAGTGCGCGCCAGCGTCGTGCGATTGTTGCTGCCCCAGGCGATATGCACCGGCGCCCAGGTGGTGCCGGACGCCGAGTTCTCGGCGACCAGGCGCTTGTAGGAATTGACGGTCGGCGCGTGGATGGCGCAGAGCGCGCCGGCATGGTCGAGCAGTCCGGCCAGGGCGTGCCGACCGAGCGCCGACAGCCCGCCGGCGCAGTCGTCGAACAGATTGCGGCCGGCCGCGTCAGTGATCGATAAGTGGAAATGCAGGCCGCTGCCGGGACGCTCGGCAAAGGGCTTGGGCATCAGCGAAAAAGCCAGCCCATGTTTTTCCGCGATCGCCGACGCGGCCATCTTGAACAGCATGAATCGATCCGCCGCCTGCAACGCATCGGCATACGTGTAATTGATCTCGAACTGGCCGTTGGCATCCTCGTGGTCGATCTGCAATACATCGAAGTCGAGCGCCTGGAGGGCATCGTTGAACTCGGTGATGAAGTCGAGCACCGGGGCGCGGGTCAGGGTCTTGAAGTCGTAGGAAGGCTTGTCGAGCTGGTCGGCGGCATCTGCCGCCAACGTGGCGCCGGTGGCGATGCCGGTAGCTGAAAATAGAAAGAATTCCGGTTCGATGCCAACTTGCATGGTCCAGCCGCGCTCCGCCAGGCGCGCCACCTGACGACGCAGGATCTGCCGCGGGCAGCCCGCGTAGGGTATGCCAGCGACATAGCCATCACAAACGACGCGGGCGACATCGGGACGCCACGGCAGGGTTTGCAACGTCGACGGATCGCCGCGCCCATAAAATTCGCCGCGATCCCCGTAGCGTGGCAGATCGAAGCCGGCAATTGAAGGGCCGGCGAAACCAGCACCCGGATAGGACAAATCGGCAAGATGATCGACGGGCAGCAGCTTGCCTTTGGCGACCCCGTGCAGATCGGCAAACTGGGCAAACAGGAAACGGGTACCGCTGGCGCGCAGTCTGACGATTTCAGCGTTGCGATCGGTCATGGGGAGCTTTCTGTGGAGGTGGCAGCGACAGCATCTGCCTCGCCGTCGGTGCGGCGGTTGTAGTGATCAAGCATATCCTGGCGCGTCTGCGGCGTTTCGAGGCTGATGCGGCCGAGGGCGCCGGTGCGGTAATCGGTGAGCAGCACCATCGCTGCCTTTTCCAGATCGAGTTCGCCGCCGCGTCCCTTGATGACGCAGCCGCGTTTGCGCGCCACCGTCTCGACCACCGCCACCGCATCGAGCCCGGCGGCGGCCACGCTGTAGCGCCGCTTGATGCAATCGGGATAGCGGTCGAGCAGGATGCGGGCGAGGAAGACAGCCACTTCCTCGTCGATGACGGCATTGCGGCCAACGGCATGGCTGGCCGCCAGCATCAGACCATCGCTGTCATATTTGATCTTCGGCCAGAGCAGACCCGGCGTATCGACGATGGTCTGGCGCGGGCCGATGTCATAACTCTGCTGCGCCTTGGTAATGGCCGGTTCGTCGCCGACCGCGGCGATACGTCGCTTCACCAGTACATTCATAAGCGTCGACTTGCCGACGTTGGGAATGCCCATGATCATCATCCGCAGCGGCTTGAGGTTGTCGTTGCGGTGCGGCGCCAGCGTCTGGCACAGCGCCGGAACGCGGCCGACATCGCCGGGCTTCTTGCTCGAAATGGCGAACGCCTTGACACCTGGCTGGCGATTGTAGAAATCGAGCCAGGCGCGCGTTACCTGTGGGTCGGCCAAATCGGACTTGTTGAGCAGCTTCAGGCAGGGGCGTTGGCGGAAAAGGCGCAGGTCGCGGATCATCGGGTTGGTGCTGGCTTCAGGCAGCCGGGCATCGAGTACCTCGATCACGACGTCGATGCGCTCCATCGTCTCGGCCGCCTTCTTGCGTGCTGATGTCATGTGACCGGGGAACCATTGGATGGCCATGTTGATGCGCTTGGTGTCTGATGAATTAAGGTTGCCGGGCGTGGCTGCCGGCAAGGGGCGCATGATAGCAAGAGCGCCTTCGGCAAACCTATTGACGCTGTGACGCGGCCAAGCGTCGATGGTCACTGATGATCCACACAAAACAGCAAGCCGGCTTTACGCCGGCTTGTTGCAGCAAACGAAACTTGCCGCCTTACAGGCTCAGGATGAAGTGCACCAGTTTCTTGATGTTCTCGTCGCTGACGCCCGGGCCATTCGGCGGCATCGGTACACCGCCGGTAAGCGCCGCCCACTTTTGACCGCCAGTGGCAATGGAACCCTTCTTGACGCGCTCGATCAGTCGGGCCTCCGCACCGTTGTCGCCCTTGTATTTCTTGGCGACTTCCTTCCAGGCAGGGCCGACCAACTTCGTTTCGATCTGGTGGCAGGAGAGACAGTTGCTCTTCTTGGCCAATTCGAGTTCAGGGGCGTCGGCGGCCATGGCTTGTCCGGCAAACACACCCGCAGCGGCGATCAGACTAACGGCAATCAATTTCATCTAAGGACCTCATCTGGTTGGTGATTGTTGATTGTTGTGAAAATAGATAAACAAAGCTTCGGACTTACAAGGATGAATCATAACGGCGCTTCAGCAAAACTTCTATAGCCACGCTGCAAAATCAGGTACTGGTCACGTCCAGCGCATCAAGCGCTGCAGGAACGCACTATCGCGTGAATCGAGGTGCACGAGTTTCCCAGAATCAACAGGTTTCTCAGACTTCGACTTCCATAAAGGTCAGCAGCAAGTGCGGGCTGACGAGGCTGACGCCAAGTACATGAGCCTTGCCGTTGGCCGTAACAGCGGGCGACTCGTTGGCATTGGCGGGCCGGTCCCAGATGACCGTTCCAGTGACTTTGACGTCTATGCCGCGATGCCGGTACTCAAGGGCGACCTGAACAGCGTCGCCAATATCCCGGTCGAGCAGAAGGCTGATACCCGTTTGCGATGCATCACGGATCGACAGAACCGGCAAGCATTCGTCGCGTGCATGCAGAAAAAGTTTCCCATCTGGCTGCTTATCCAGCCTGATCCGAAGCTCGGCGCGCTGCTCTTTAACTTTGAAGTTCATGGCCTCAGTCCAATGTCACTGCATGATCGGAAGTCCCGATTCGGCGCTATTTTCGACTGAGCTCGCCGCAAAAGCAATACCGCAGAAGTGGTTGTAGCGATAGCGGTCGTTAGACGATTCAATTGCCGATGCTGGCCCGGTGCATCGGGCAACTGCGAGAGTCCTGCAGCCTATAGATGTGTTATCTTCGGGCGCCACGCGACATCCTGTAGCTGTAGCGTCTCCCGATGACCCTGTTTTCCATTCTGATCGTATTGTTGCTTGAGCAGGCGAGGCCTTTGGCCGAGCAGCGCGCGCTCTTCGCGCCCCTGGTTCGCTATGCGGGATTTCTCGAGGCCCAGTTTAATGACGGCCAGTTTCTGCACGGCGCCATTGCCTGGGCGCTGGGTGTTTTGCCGCTGGTGATCGGGATAATCGGCTTGCAATGGCTCTTCTCGTATTGGCTGCCACTGCTTGCCATCTTTCTCAACATCGCAGTGCTCTACGCGACCGTTGGATTTCGCCAGTTCAGCCATTATTTCACCGACATTCATCTCGCGTTGCGCATGGGCGAGCTGACGCGAGCGCGGCAGTTACTTGCCGAGTGGCGCCAACAAAGTGGCGATCGACTGAGCTCGGAAGAGGTGGCC
>CAISUK010000329.1 GCA_903888645.1 uncultured Pseudomonadota bacterium
AGGTTGGGGGTTCGATTCCCTCCGCCCCTGCCACCGAATCACGCGATCACTGAAGCACTAAGGTTTTAAATCATCATATATGGCCGACAAGTTTAAGTTTGCGCTGGCTCTGCTGCTGCTCGCGGCTGGCGTAGCTGGTTTTTATCTCCTCGGCGATCAACCGATGATTTTGCGCGTCCTGTCGGTTCTTGCCGGAGTGATTGCCGGATCGGCGATGGCGTGGTTTACCGAACCTGGGCAGCGTTTCTTTGTCTTCGGTCAGGAATCCTGGGTCGAAACCAAAAAGGTCGTCTGGCCGACGCGCAAGGAGACGGTTCAGACCACTGGGATAATTTTCGCCTTTGTACTGATCATGGCGATCGTGCTCTGGTTTGCCGATAAAAGTGTCGAATGGTTGATTTTCGACGTCGTGCTGGGCTGGAAAAAATCATGACAAAACGCTGGTACGTCGTTCACGCCTATTCGGGTTTCGAGAAATCCGTGCAGCGTGCCCTGGTTGAGCGCATCGCTCGCGCCGGCATGCAGGAAAAGTTTGGCCAGATCCTGGTGCCCGTTGAAGAAGTCATCGAGATGAAGGCGGGTCAGAAGCACACTTCCGAGCGCAAGTTCTTTCCTGGCTATGTCCTCGTCGAAATGGATATGGACGACGATAGCTGGCACCTCGTCAAAAGCACCCCGAAGGTGACCGGCTTTGTTGGTGGAACCTCCACAAAGCCGACCCCGATCTCCGAGAAGGAGGTCGAGAAGATCATGCAGCAGATGCAGGAGGGCGTCGAAAAGCCGCGCCCCAAAGTACTGTTCGAGAGCGGCGAAATGGTGCGCATCAAGGATGGCCCTTTTGCCGACTTCAACGGCACGGTCGAGGAAGTCAATTACGAGAAGAGTCGTCTGCGTGTATCGGTAACCATCTTCGGCCGCGGTACGCCGGTCGAGTTGGAGTTTGCCCAGGTCGAGAAGGCCTAGTTACAGGTTTGTAAGGTGGCAAAAGGAGCGCCGGGCTCCGGGAACCCGGCAAGAGGAGCGTGAGCTGGGCGAGCAATTGACCGCACACGCGTTACCACTCAACAATTAGGAGCCATCATGGCAAAGAAAATCGTCGGCTACGTCAAGCTACAAGTGCCGGCCGGGAAGGCGAATCCGTCGCCCCCGATCGGTCCCGCGCTGGGTCAGCGCGGTCTCAATATCATGGAATTCTGCAAAGCCTTCAATGCCCAGACGCAGGGTATGGAGCCAGGCCTGCCGATTCCTGTGGTCATTACAGCTTACGGCGACAAGAGCTTCACGTTCATCATGAAGACGCCGCCGGCCACTGTCCTGATCAAGAAGGCCGCCGGTATCACGAAGGGTTCGGCCAAGCCGCATACCGACAAGGTCGGCAAGATCACCAAGGCGCAGGCCGAGGACATCGCCAAGGCCAAGATGAAAGATCTGACGGCTGCCGATCTCGAAGCCGCCACTCGTACCATCGCCGGCAGCGCCCGCAGCATGGGCATTACCGTGGAGGGACTCTGATCATGGCCAAACAGTCCAAACGCGTCCGCGCCGTCCGCGCCACAGTTGATCGCAATAAAGCTTATGCATTGACCGATGCATTGGTGCTGGTTAAGCAGAACGCGACCGCCAAATTCGACGAGTCGATCGACGTTGCAGTCAATCTTGGTGTAGATGCCAAGAAATCCGATCAAGTCGTCCGTGGCTCGGTCGTTCTGCCCGCCGGAACCGGCAAGTCCGTGCGTGTCGCGGTGTTCGCCCAAGGTGACAAAGCCCAGGTGGCAAGGGACGCCGGTGCCGACATTGTTGGCTTCGAGGATCTTGCCGAGCAGATCAAGGGCGGTAACCTGAATTTCGACGTGGTCATTGCCACGCCTGATGCCATGCGCGTCGTTGGTGCTCTCGGGCAAATTCTTGGCCCACGTGGTTTGATGCCGAACCCTAAGGTCGGTACGGTGACCATGGACGTTGCTACCGCCGTGAAAAACGCCAAGGCCGGCCAGGTTCAGTACCGAACCGACAAGGGCGGCATCATTCAATGCACTATCGGTCGCGCCTCCTTTACCGTCGAAGCTCTGCAGCAGAACCTCGGTGCGCTGCTTGAAGCTTTGCAGAAGGCCAGGCCGGCCGCGGCAAAGGGGCAATACCTGCGCAAGGTTTCGCTGTCGAGCACGATGGGCGCCGGCGTCCGTGTCGAGCAGGCGAGCTTGGCCGGGCAGGCGCAGTAATAGGCGAACTCCCACCAGCGTGGGGTAGAACTTTGGGCCGCTACGCCGCCAGCACGGGGTGGAGCGGGTTGTCAAAGACCGTAGGTGCTTCGCATGGCGGAGCTTAAACGTGGCAGTCACTACGATGCCCGGCCCACGCAGATGGCGTTACCCGAGCACAGGACAGCGGTCGCTGCATGGTCGTATTCCTGAATGAAGGTCGCCGTATTTGCCGAACGCCGCAATGGTTGCGGCGGAAGGCGCTTAGCAATAGGAGCTGACCTTGGGTCTCAATCTCGATGAAAAGAAGGCGGTAGTTGCCGAGGTGTCCGCGCAGATCGCGAACGCCCAGGTAGTCGTCGTCGCTGAGTACCGTGGTCTCGAAGTGGGGCATATCACCGTCTTGCGTGCCAGCGCGCGCAAGAACGGCGTATACCTGCGTGTGCTGAAAAACACCTTGGTCCGTCGTGCCATTGCCGGCACGCCGTTCGAAGGACTCGAAGGGGCGATGGTCGGCCCGCTGATTTACGGGATCTCCAAGGATCCGGTAGCAGCTGCCAAGACCCTCCACGAGTTCGCCAAGGGCAACGACAAACTCGTCATCAAGGCGGGCGCGATGGCCAATTACGTCATGGATGCCAATGGCGTCAAGGCGTTGGCATCGATGCCCAGTCGCGAAGAATTGTTGTCGAAGCTGCTCGGCACCATGCAGGCACCGATTGCCACGTTCGTTCGCACGCTCAACGAAGTCCCGACGAAGTTTGTCCGGGGACTCGCGGCCGTGCGCGACGCCAGAGAGACTGCGCAAGCACAGTGACATTCCGTCAACAACAAACCATTCATTCAAATTTTCAGGAGTATTTTCAACATGGCTACCAAAGCTGAAATCCTCGACGCGATCGCCGGCATGACCGTTCTCGAGCTGTCCGAACTGATCAAGGAACTTGAAGCAAAGTTCGGTGTTTCCGCCGCTGCTGCGGCAGTTGCTGCCCCGGCTGCCGCTGCTGCTGCCGCTCCGGTCGAAGAACAGACCGAATTCACCGTGATTCTTCTTGCCGCCGGCGAGAAGAAGGTGGAAGCGATCAAGGTCGTTCGCGCCGCCACCGGCCTGGGCCTCAAAGAAGCCAAGGATCTGGTCGATGGCGCACCGAAGGCGGTCAAGGAGGCGATTTCCAAGGCCGACGCGGCAGCGCTCAAGAAGCAATTGGAAGATGTCGGCGCCAAGGTCGAGGTCAAGTAATACCTCGTTCTTTGCGGGCTGGCGGCGCCAGTATGACTTGGGCCGCCAGCCCAATATGTTTTTGTTTTGCCTATGAACTAAGCAGTACTACCCGGATCAGACCGCTGCGGTCACACGAGAGCGTTGGAGCAAGGTTCACACCGCCAACCCTGTCTTTTGACCACTGACGTTTGCCTTCCGATCGGAGCCACCATGACGTACTCCTATACCGAGAAAAAACGTATCCGCAAGAGCTTCGCCAAGCGCGCCAACGTGCTTGACGTTCCTTTCCTGCTGGCGACCCAACTCGATTCCTACACCCAATTCCTGCAGGTCGAAGTGCCTCCGGCACAACGGCGTAGTCAAGGCTTGCAAGCGGCTTTTGGATCGATCTTCCCTATCGTCTCGCATTCCGGCAACGCCCGACTCGATTTTGTCGATTACAAGCTTGGCGAGCCAGGGTTCGACGTAAAGGAGTGCCAGCAGCGCGGATTGACGTTTGCCAGCCCCCTGCGCGCCCGCGTCCGTCTGGTGATTCTCGATCGCGAATCGCATAACGAGAAGGTCAAGGAGGTGAAGGAGCAGGAAGTCTATATGGGTGAAATTCCGCTCATGACCACCACTGGCTCGTTTGTCATCAATGGCACCGAACGCGTTATCGTTTCGCAGCTGCACCGTTCGCCAGGCGTGTTCTTCGAGCACGATCGGGGCAAGACGCACTCGTCCGGCAAGCTGCTGTTCTCGGCCCGTATCATTCCCTATCGTGGCTCTTGGCTGGATTTCGAGTTCGATCCCAAGGACATCCTGTATTTCCGCGTCGACCGCCGGCGCAAGATGCCAGTCACTATTCTCCTCAAGGCGATCGGCTTGTCCCATGAGCAGATACTGGAGAGCTTCTTCGAATTCGACACTTTCCATCTGGGCAAGAAAGGTGTTCAGTTCGAGGTGGTACCGGAGCGTCTGCGCGGTGAGGTCGCCAAATTTGACATTCACGACAAGGCCGGCAAGGTTCTCGTCGCCAAGGACAAGCGCATTACCGCAAAGCATATTCGCGATTTCGCCGAGGCGGGCATCAAGAAACTCGTCGTACCCGATGACTTCATCATCAGCCGCGTGATTGCGCACAACATTGTGGACAACCAGACGGGGGAAATACTGGCTGCCGCCAATGACGAGGTCACGGAGTCGCTGCTAGCTAAACTGACCGAGGCAGGCGTAGAAGAAATCAAGACGCTCTACATCAACGACCTGGATCGCGGCCCCTATATTTCGACGACGCTGCGTAGCGACGAAACTGCCGACCAGTGGGCGGCGCGCGTTGCCATCTACCGCATGATGCGTCCCGGCGAACCTCCTACAGAAGATGCTGTCGAGACATTGTTCCACGGTCTTTTCTATTCCGAAGAGCGCTACGACCTTTCTGCCGTAGGCCGCATGAAGTTCAACCGCCGCGTCGGCCGTGAAGAGATCGAAGGCGCCGGCGTCCTGTCGAATGAGGATCTTGTCGATGTTATCCGCATCCTCGTCGAACTGCGTAATGGCCGCGGCGAAATCGATGACATCGACCACCTCGGCAATCGTCGAGTTCGCTCGGTCGGCGAACTGGCAGAAAATCAGTTTCGCGCCGGTTTGGTCCGCGTCGAACGGGCAGTCAAGGAGCGACTCAATCAAGCCGAGAGCGACAACCTGATGCCGCATGACCTGATCAATGCCAAACCAATATCGGCGGCGATCAAGGAGTTCTTCGGTTCGTCGCAATTGTCGCAGTTCATGGACCAGACCAATCCGCTCTCCGAGATCACCCATAAGCGCCGCGTTTCTGCGCTCGGGCCGGGCGGCTTGACGCGTGAGCGTGCCGGTTTCGAAGTGCGCGACGTGCATCCGACCCATTACGGCCGTGTCTGCCCCATTGAAACGCCTGAGGGCCCGAACATCGGCCTGATCAACTCCTTGGCGCTGTACGCTCGTTTGAACGAGTACGGCTTCATCGAAACGCCGTATCGCCGCGTGGCCGACTCCAAGGTGACGCGCGAAATCGATTAC
>CAISUK010000330.1 GCA_903888645.1 uncultured Pseudomonadota bacterium
AGCAGATCGTCAAGGCCGGCGTCAATTGGCAGGCCAGCGACACAGTAAACATCGGCTTTAACGGTCGCTACACCGACGACAAATACGACGCCACGCTCGGCGTACAGAAGGGCCATGCGTGGAGCCTCAATCTCGACGCCGCCTATGCCTATTCTGCCAAGGGCTCCGCATCTGCCTACCTGAGTACGCAGCGCCGGCAGCGCGATTTGTTGTCCTCCGCAGCCCATTCACCGGTAGACCCGGTGGAAGCGGATACGCTGTGGGCCAACAAGTTGGACGACGATACCGATACGTTCGGCCTCAACTTCAAGCAGAAGGGACTGCTCGGCGGCAAGCTCGAACTTTCCGGCGACGTGTCCTACTCTCTCGCCAAGACGCGCTATTCGACCAATGCGTCGGGTTGTACCAATACCGATGCCTGCTACGTAGAGGTCGCGCTGGCAGATCAAGTCCCTTCGCTCATCACTGGCGATCTACCGACCATCAAGAACGAAACCACTCGACTGAAACTGACCGGGACTTACCAGTTCGACAAGACCAGCAAAGTGGCACTCACCTATCTGTACAAGAAGCTGAAGAGCGAAGACTATTTCTACGGCGCGTACCAGTTGGCCAACACCGATCCAGGCGTATTGCCGACCAACCAGCAAGCGCCGAACTATTCGGTCAACTTGTTTGGTGTGTCGTACATCTACACGTTCCAGTAAAGTCGCATAGGGAAACTTCGTAGGAATCAGGGGCCGGAAAATCCGGCCCCTTTCTTTTGTCGTCGGTCGAACTACAGCTGCAAGCAAAATCATCCGCCTGTCGCCTTCACCACAAAGCGCCACCGCGGCACTGTACGACTTGCGACAGATCGTCAGTGTCGGCTTTTTCCGCCCTTCACATTCAATGAGTTAGTCCGCGTCTCCGCCCCGGCATGGGCGTTGCTATAGCTTGACCACCAGCCATGGCAATTCGGGAGAGCAGCGTGGATCTACCTGTGATCGGTCAAGATTTGGCCGCCAGCAAGAGCGGTTGCAGCGCCGGCAGTTGCGGTTCGACCTCGGATCAGATGACCGGTCTCAGCGACGAGATCCGCCGCAAGGTCGAGGATCATCCCTGCTACTCGGAAGAGGCGCACCACTATTTCGCCCGCATGCACGTCGCCGTTGCGCCGGCCTGCAATATCCAGTGTCATTACTGTAATCGCAAGTACGACTGCGCCAACGAATCGCGCCCCGGCGTTGTTTCCGAAGTCCTGACACCGGACCAGGCGGTGCGCAAGACCTTGGCTGTAGCGGCCAACATTCCGCAAATGAGCGTGCTCGGCATCGCCGGCCCGGGCGATCCCCTGGCCAATCCGGAGCGTACCTTCGCCACCTTCCGCGAACTGTCGATCAAGGCGCCGGACATCAAGCTCTGCGTGTCGACCAACGGCCTCGCTTTGCCCGATGTCGTCAATGAACTGGCCAAGTACAACATCGACCACGTCACCATCACCATCAACTGCATCGACCCCGATATCGGCGCGCAGATCTATCCGTGGATCTTCTGGAAGAACAAACGCATTTTCGGTCGCGAGGCTGCCGCCATTCTCATCGA
>CAISUK010000331.1 GCA_903888645.1 uncultured Pseudomonadota bacterium
CTGATCATGATGTGCGAGATCCCCTCCAACGCGCTGCTGGCCGAGCAGTTTCTGCAGTACTTCGATGGCTTCTCGATTGGTTCGAACGATCTGACCCAATTGACGCTTGGCCTTGACCGTGATTCTGGATTGGTTGCGCAGGCGTTCGACGAACGCGATCCGGCGGTCAAGCGCATGCTGTCGATGGCGATTTCAGCCTGCAATCGTGCCGGTCGTTATGTCGGAATCTGCGGCCAGGGGCCATCAGACCATGCCGACTTTGCCGAGTGGCTGATGGATGAAGGCATCCAGACGATTTCGTTGAATCCGGATACGGTTGTCGACACCTGGCTTCGGTTGGCTGCGCACAAAGCATAGGCAAGAAAGCTTTCAACTTTGGCATTGATTGCAGCCCGGGTGAGCCAATCTTCGGTGTTGCAATCATTGTCGATGTTTCCAGAACAGGACCGTTGCAAGCATCAATAGCGTACTCGTCGCGGCCGAAATCTGGAGCAGGGGATAGATCGTTCCGCTGACCGTTTCTCCCACACAGTAGCCAGCCGTCATGGCACCCAGCATCGAGAAGAAGCCGAACAGTCCGGCGGCCGCACCCGCCTGTTGCGGAAAGGGCGCCACGGCACCGGTTTGGGTGCAAGGAAAATTGATGCCGTGTGCCAGCATCGCGAAAAATTGTGCCGCCACGATCAATGACCAGTGGAATGCACCGGCATTCGCGCAGCCAAGAATGATCAGGCCCGCAGCGAACGCTGCTGCCGCTCCCAGGCCAAGCGTTCTTTGCATGCCAATGGCACTCAGCAAGCGGCGGCAAACGATGGTGCCAGTCAGGTAGCCGGTGACGCCCAGAGCAAACAACCAGCCGTAAGTTTCGGTCTTTATGCCAAACACGCGGATCAGGACGAACGACGATCCGGAAATGAAGACGAAGATGTTGGCGTAACTGAGGCAGCCGGGCAGTGCAAATGCCCAGAACGAAGGATTTTGCAGGATCGTCCGATAATTTCGCGCGAGGTTGTCGAAGCGTATTGCGCCGGGATTGGGATGTTGGTTGGTTTCTTCGAACCCACGCATGACGATGGCGCCGAGCAAGATGCAGAACACCGCCATCAACGCAAACGCTGCCCGCCATCCGAAGGCGACCTGGAGGTATCCGCCCGCCACCGGACCGCACAAAGGGGCGATTGCCAACATGCTGCTGGCTCGCGCAATGATCTTGGCGCCTTCGATCGGACTAAAGGCATCGCGAACGATCGCCCGCGATACGACGACCGCTGTGCAACCGCCAATGGCCTGGACGAATCGGGCAACGATGAGTGCGTTCAGCGTCGGTGCCAGCCCGCAGACTATGCATCCGAGCAAATAGATTGCCAATCCGCCGAGAAGAATTGGTCGCCGTCCAAAACGATCGGAGAGTGGGCCGCTGACGAGTTGGGCGACGGCGAAGCCAAAAACAAACGCGGACAACGTCTGCTGAACACCGGCTGGATCTGCAGAAAAATACGTTGCCAGGTGCGGCAATGACGGCAGGTAGAGATCGGTCGACAACGGCTGCAGCATCAAGCAGCCGGCGATCAGCCAGAGCAGGTTGGCGCGTACCATTCGCTCAGGCTTTGTTGCGAATCAGGCGAGCCTTCTCGCGCTCCCAATCCCGTGTCTTCTCGGTCTCGCGTTTGTCATATTGCTTCTTGCCCTTGGCGAGGCCAATCGACAATTTGATGCGACCCTTGGCGAAATGCAGGCACCAGTCACGGTGTCCGCC
>CAISUK010000332.1 GCA_903888645.1 uncultured Pseudomonadota bacterium
ATGAATACTTCTTCGGGGTAGAGATGCGTCTTACCGCCAAAGGCGGCTGTATCCGCGCCAGGAAGAAAGCGGGTCAATTTCGTGTACTCGCCTGACTCTTCATCAATGCTCAGAGTCAGTTCCTTGGCTATGCCCTCCAGTCCCTTGACCGGCGCCCAGCGTTCCTGTGCTTGCGGATTCAACACGTTCCAGTAGGTGGCAGTGGACTTGGTCATGAATTACTTCGGAGAGTTTTGAGAACGGACAAATATGTCGCCCAACGTGGAAGTGGGGGTGCGAGCGGCCTTATCGCGAAGCTCCCCTCGACTGCCGGGTTAGCTGCTTGGCTACCGGCCCTTCCAATAGCCGGGGCGACGCCGATGATGAGCAACGGCCACGATGTAGATGCAATGTTCCTCATGCCGGTAGATGACCGAGTATGGGAGCCGCTTGATGACAACCTTACGAAGGTTGCGCCCGAGCGGCGAACCAGCGTCGGGGTAAGTCCGAAAGAACCCAACGGAAGATTGCACTTCCGTAGAGAATGATGTCCCCAAGCCAACAAGCTGTGCTTCGTAAAACGAAGCGACTTCACCGAGTTCGGCCACTGGTTCGGAGTGAAACTGAACGGGAATCAAGCGAGACGACGGCGCAGATCTTCAAATACTTCTTCGGCGGGCACCAAGTGGGCCTCACCGCGCTCGATTTCTGAGAGGCGCGACTCAGCCTCAATGCGCCAAGCCTCTTCGATGTCGCCATCCTCGGCTGGCTCAAGGGTTTCCAGCAGAAACAATGCGAGTTGCGCCCTTTCGTCAACTGACAGTTGAGAGGCCTTTTGCTCCAGTTCCAAGAGATCCTGTGACATGATTCGCCCACCTTCCCATTGGTTGCGATATTTCTGCTGATTATACGTCGCAGTAACATCGTGACCCGCCAATTGACTGATGGCTGACATCAATCCCTTCCATGCAAATCGCCAATCCATTGCTCACGTGATGGGATGCACAATATCATTGTCATATCAATCGCAGGATCCGGATACCCGAAAATAAACGCAGCGACCGAAAACTATTTCCGGCGCTTCTTTGGGGTCGCTTTTTTAGCCCGGCCGGCCGGTGCGGCAGGCGCGAACGCCTCCATGAGAAACGCCAGATCGGCCAACTCGTCCACGCCGCTACCACTGGATTCGAAATCCTTTAGCGCCACAGCCAGCTTCTTCGGATCCCTGAAATCAACCAGATCGCCTTTGATCTCTTCCAGCGAAAGCACAACGCGTTCGACTTCAGCGCTCAGCGAGCGATCCACCATGTCCGGCGTGAGCGTTCGCGAATAGGGCACCATGGGCTTGAACGGCGCTATGATGCTGTCGATTTCCGCTTTCAATTCGGCCAGCTGCTCGCGCAGCACCTGGGTGTAATGTGCCAGGCGCTGCGCCGAAAGCGATGCCAGATGGGCCGCGTCGATCTGCTCTATCTCCAGCTGCAGGTTCAACAGCGCCAGCAGATCGCCAGCCTCATAGGCCTGATTG
This sequence comes from uncultured Pseudomonadota bacterium, assembly GCA_903888645.1. Taxonomy (GTDB): domain Bacteria; phylum Pseudomonadota; class Gammaproteobacteria; order Burkholderiales; family Rhodocyclaceae; genus CAISUK01. Next base: position 1,508 of record CAISUK010000332.1, read on the forward strand.
ACGCGCTGCATCTGCTCGGTCTTGCGTTGCCGGGCCGCCGCATCCGTTTCGCGATCGGGGTGCAAGGCGCTGGCCAGCTTGCGATAAACCTCGCGCAGCGATTGGCTGACTTCCTTCTGCGCCTGTTCCTGCCTGGCCTCTGCCTCCTCGGCCTTGCGGCTCTTGCGCCGCTTCTTCTGCTGCTGCGCATTCGCCTGCTGTGCCTGTTCGGTACGATTACGCAATTCCTGATCGGCTTTGGCGAAAAGTTCCTCCACGCTCCTGGCGCCATGCTCGTCACCCATGCGGATGCCAAACAGGTTCTCGATCATGTCTTGCGACAACGCCATGCTCAGCTCCTGATCGTCGGCATACTTGAAATCGCTGTGCTTGTCGTGGATCGCTACCAGTTCTTCGTCAGACTGATCCAGCAGCAGACTCTGGATCAGTTCGATCAGCCACAGTTGCAGCCTGGCCCGCTGTCGTTTTTTGCGCAGCCCGTCGGGCTGCGCAAGCAATTCATCAAAGAGGAAGGCCATTCGCTTGCCAGCCTCCCAGAGCTCGTCCTGCACGGGCAGCAGTTCGGCGCTGACGCGGGTGCTATAGCGCGCACGGTAGTCCTGCCACAGCTGCAACAGCGTGCGCTGTTCTTCGATCTGGATTACCAGGCGTTGAAAAGTTGCCTGGCCCTTGTCGGCAGCTTTGACGCGGCCAAGAACCTCGACAACGCGGACTTCACGGTCCGGCCTGTCATCGAAAAGCGAGGTTTGCAGTGGATTGGACATGGCGGAAGAAGAGAAAACGCGGACAAGAAATCACGCCACGAAAGTTTATCAGGTCGGACAAATTTGGACAGACGCTTTTCCCGCACGATGCGGACGCCCACAGTCGCCAATCCCCTCCCCGCCTCAGGAGCCGTGCGGGACGAAACTCATCCAGGTGCCGTTGCCGATTGCTTGCGGCGGCACCTTGCGGCCCTGGTAGAAGTTGGATTTCGATGAACGCCGAGGAATGCACCGGCCCTTGCACACGCCCGGTCACCACGATATGCGGCGCCTTGACGCTACCGATCACCTTGCCGGAGTGGCCGACCACAGCTGTGCCAATGTCATCGGCGTCGCACAAAACGTCGCCGTGAACATCGTCGTGGATGCGCAGCACGCCGCTGAAGGTGATATTGCCGCTAACGCAAACGCCTGCGCCGATCAGGGAATCGGTCCGATTTTGCAATTTGCGGCTCGTCAAGAAAACGGCACGGGCAGCGCGAAGCGCCATCCGTGCCGGCAAAGCAACGACTTTATTTCTTCACGCACTGGGCGATGAAGGTACGGCGCTCTTCGCCGCTCAAACCCTGCTCCTTCGCCTGCTTCCTGCAGTCACGGGTCTTCTGGTCGTAGGCCTTGTGGGGGTTCGCGACTGGTGCCGCTGGCGCCGTCGGCGGCGTGGCCTGGGCGAAGCAGAAAGACACGCCTTGCAGCGTGATGGCGGTGGTGATCAATATTTTTTTCAACATGACATGACTCCTTCAAAAGAATAAATATGCCGGTGGCAAAACCCCGGCGCCACTACAGACAGCAAAATAAACTCACTCAAGGTACGACCCATTCCGGTTCGCCGATGATGCCCGGCGCATCCGGATTCAATTTTTCCAGGTAGGCGCCCTTTGAAGCAAAGCGCTGCCCCGGAGCGAGAGTCAAACGCGGATAGGCCGTGGTGCCGCCGCGTTTGCTCATTTCTTCAAGGTGCGCCCGCTGGGCTTTCGTCTGTTCCGCCATCGCCTCAGTTTCGGCATCAGTCTGAGGCGTCTGTGAGAGAGGACGCTTATTCATCGGGCCCATCATCATGGCCCCGATTTCCTCCTGCACCTGCATCGTCTCGAACATACCCAGTGTAGCCTCGGCGCGTTCGATCAAATAATCGGTGTGCAGGTTGTTTAGCATGCTGCGCAGCGTCCATTGCAGTGATCCTGCCGCAAAGAAAACCTCGCACTGCATGCGCATATCCACCATGGCGATATTCATCGCGTCTGACCAGGTCACGCAGCGTTCCACATTGGCGGCGCGCAGTTTTGGCTCCTCGAGCGGTTGCACCAGACTCGCTTGCCTACGTAATGCCATTGGCAATTCAATCCGTTCGCCACCGCCCAGTGATGCTGAGACAAACACCTGCGCCGCGGTCGTCGGCAGATCGGCCAGCCTGGACAGATCGGCCGGGCGCAGCCAGAGAATGATAGCGTCGTGCGCATCGAGCTTGGCCACGGCATCCTTGATCGCCGCCATACCTACGCTGACGTCGACATCCACGACTTCTCCATTGCCGGAACTTAGCAGCGCCCGGCGCAAGGCCGCCGCACCGCCGCGCGCCACCGGATCGGCAGCCACCAGTTGTACGATGCGTCCGCTCGTCGACGTCAACTTGCGCGCCATGACATCAGCTTCGGTGGCAATGCCCGCCGAAAAATAAAGACTGAAATGACTTTGTGACGCTCCGGCCGGTACCAGGTCGACGCTGGGGAACCAGCAACCAACGCGGTTGTTCTCGCAGAAATTCTGAACCGGCTGCCATTCATCCTTGGCCAGGCCGGAGACGATAGCGAATACTGGGCTTTCGCGATGGCGGCGCTCCAGTTGCTCGGCCCAGGTCGAACTCGGGCCGCTCAATTCCCAGACGTCGAGTGCCCATTTATGCCGTGAGCGCTGACGGCGTTCCTCTACCGAAATCAATTTCTGCCGCTTGGAATGAAGACTGATATTCATCTGCCCAACCAGGGTCGTCAGGGTGGCGACGAAGGCTTTGCGCCGTTCCGCATCGACACCCGGAGCAATCACAGTTGCCATGTGTATGGTGTCGCCAACCACGGCCGGAGAAACAACCTTCGACAAGGTTTGCAGATAGGCGGCAACGGCCTGCAACTGGCCGTCGGAAAGCGTATAGCGGGGCATCAAGGCATTCATGGCTCGCCCCGATTGATGCCGCCCGTCGCGAATCGCCGCGGCAAAAGCGGCGCTGTCATACGGCGGATGCTGGATCGACAGACCCGGATTGAAGGGGCGATCAGTACGCACGATCACCGGATCGCCGCCGCCGAACAGGGCCCTGCCGCTGATCGGCGGAATCACCACCGTGCCTTCGACGGTACCCAGGCCGCTGGGACGATGGCAGGCCACGCAGGCCGCGGCGCTACCGGATACGACACCGGTGTCGCTGCGCACACCGCGCAGTGGCTGGCCGTCGGGCAAAATTCCTTCGAGATAGATTCGTCGGCCCGCCGCCACCGTGTCGGTTTCGGTTGTCACTTGTGCCGCTACCGGCAAGGCTGCGAGCAGTGGCAAAAGCGCCAGCAAGCGGTAGAAGATTTTCATGTCCATGTCAAATGCAACAATTACGCAAATTAGTGCGATGAAATTCAGCCGACTTGTACCACACATTCCACAACCAACCCCGTCATTCCGGCGCAGGCGGGAATCCAGAAACTCCGGCTCAAACACTGGATTCCGGCCTGCGCCGGAATGACGTGCTGAAGACAGTCGGTTTTCATCTTGATAAAT
>CAISUK010000333.1 GCA_903888645.1 uncultured Pseudomonadota bacterium
AGTGATTCACCAGACCATTCCGGGGCAGGAAATATCCGCTTGGGCGTGCCAACTGCAGTCGAGAATCGATAATGGTAGTGTCCCCAGCCTTCGAGCAATTCTCCACGGGATAGATAAAGTATGCCAAGATTGAACAGCGGTGCTTCGGCTACTGCGTCAGTCGAAAGGTGCCAGCGAAAGGCCGAAATTGCTTCGTCCAGTCTGCCTTGATCCATGAATACAGAGCCTAGATTGGTATGGATGCCCGACAATGTCGGATTGATCCGCAGAGCATGACGGTAGCAGGACTCTGCTTCACGAAGCTGGCCCAGTTCCTTGAACGCGAGCCCCAGTCCATTGTGGGCATCCGCATATTCCGGTTCGCAGGACAATGCCCTTCGGTAGCTGACGATAGCCTCGGAAAGCTTACCCAACTCCTTGAACGCAGTCCCCAGGTTGAAATGCGCTTCGGCATAGTCGGGCTTCAATAGCACAGCAAATTGAAAGTACGTTACTGCGGCCTCAAACTTTCCTTGCTTATGGATTGCAGAGCCAAGATTATTTTGGATTGCCGCGGAACGCGGATCCAACCGGACCGCTTGCTTAAAGGAGTCGACGGCTTTGTCCAAGTTGCCCTGACTTAGGAATATAAGACCGATGTGGCTATGGGTCTCCGCGAAGTCGGGTTTCAGGGTGAGGGCTTTGTTGAAGCATTCCAGCGCTTCCTCGAGTTTGCCCTGGCTCTCAAAAATGACGCCGGAGTTGAAGTGCGCCTCGAAATAGTCAGACTTAATTAAAAGTACCTGCTGGAAGCGGGTCAAAGCCTCATCAAGCCGGCCTTGTTTCTGGAGCACGGCGCCCAGATTGTTGTGTACCTCAAGGAAATTCGCATCGAGCGAAATCGCCTTCTGATAGCAGGCGATTGCCTCGTCGAACCGATCTTGCGCCTGGTATAAATCCCCTAGTTCGTTATTGAGAAGCGCGGAGCCGGGCCGCAGCGCGATGACCTGCTGTAAGCAGGCTGTTGCCTCCTGCAGATTGCCCTGTTGGCGGAGCAGGTTGGCCAGGTAATAACGGGCGTCGGCATGGTCAGGAGTGATGTCCAGAACATGCCGGTAACTATCAGCAGCCTGTTCAATATCCTTGTTTTGTTCGGCGAGCCTGCCAAGGTTGAAATGCGCATTGGCGAGCCGTGGGTTGAACCGAATCGCCTGGTTGAGTTGCTGCATCGCCTCGTCCAAGCGCCCCTGCCGATGCAGAACGAAGCCGAGGTTGTTATAGGCTTCCGCGTAACTCGGATTGATGGCGATGGCTTGGTGATAGCAGGCCGCCGCTTCGGCAAGTTCGCCCTTGGCGAGATGGGCGTTGCCGCGGCTCTTGCAGGATTCGGCGTTCTCGCCGACATACTCTTCAGACGTGGTAGCCGTGCCCTTTGAGGCGGCCTTTTGAGACAATGAAAACCGCGAACTTAACCAGTTACGCATATTGCGCTTGTTTCAGGGGTCGTCGTGTGCTGAGACGTGCAACGGAAATCTAGTGTACCGCGACCAGGAAAGATCGTGACCAAGTTCGTGAACAACGGGCAGATCAAGATCGCCTTCGAGGCGCCGACTGTTCTTATGCAAGAGGCAATTCTTGCCATCGGAGTGGTCCAATGAGAACTGCTGAAAACGAATGAGGAGAAGCCAAATTCGCCTTGCGCAGTGGGCGCTTCGAGGGGTTATCATTGCTGCAAATTGCCCAAGGGGACAAAGATGTTCGACAATCGGTCAGTGCTCGTTACCGGTGGTACAGGTTCGTTCGGGCACAAGTTCATTCGTACCTTGCTCGATCGATACAAGGCACGCCGCATCGTGGTTTTCTCGCGCGACGAACTGAAGCAGTTCGACATGCAGCAGGAATTCGACCACCCTAGCATGCGTTTCTTCCTGGGCGATGTTCGCGATCGTGAGCGCTTGGTCCAGGCCATGCGGGACATCGACTTTGTCGTTCATGCCGCCGCGCTGAAACAGGTGCCCGCCGCCGAATACAACCCGACCGAGTGCATCCGCACCAACGTCAACGGCGCCGAAAATGTGATTCATGCCGCGCTGGCCAATGGTGTGAAGAAAGTGATCGCCTTGTCCACCGACAAGGCCGCCAGCCCGGTGAATCTTTACGGCGCGACCAAGCTTGTATCCGACAAGCTTTTCGTTGCCGCCAACAACATTGCCGGTAATCACCCGACCCGTTTTTCTGTTGTTCGTTATGGCAATGTCGTTGGCTCGCGGGGATCGGTAGTGCCATTTTTCCGCAAGCTGATCGACAGTGGCGCCACGGAACTGCCAGTTACCGACGCCCGGATGACGCGGTTCTGGATCACCTTGCAGCATGGGGTCGATTTTGTCATCGCCGGCTTCGGGCGCATGTACGGCGGCGAATTGTTCATTCCCAAAATTCCCTCGGTGCGCATCGCCGACCTGGCCACTGCAATGGCTCCACAGCTCGCGCATCGCATCATCGGTATTCGTCCCGGCGAGAAACTTCACGAATTGATGATCTCGCGCGACGACAGCCTCAACACGGTTGAGTTCGCCAATCACTACGTCATTTGTCCTTCGATACGCTTCATCGAACAACGCGACTATTCGACGAATGTGTTGGGTGAAACCGGCAAACCGCCTCCCAGTGGATTCAAGTATTCGTCCGATCTCAATCCGCATTTTCTCGGTCTCGAAGAAATTCTTGCAATCAACGCAAACGCATGATTCCTTACGGGCACCAGTGGATCGACGAATCCGACGAGGCGGCGGTGCTGGCTGCCCTCAGGTCGGATTTTCTCACCCAAGGGCCGGCAATTCCCCGATTCGAACAGGTCGTTGCCAGTCACTGCCAGGTTCCCTATGCCATGGCCGTCAGCAACGGCACTACCGCACTGCATCTGGCTTGTGTGGCGCTTGGCGTTGGCCCCGGTGATTGGGTCTGGACCACGCCCAATACCTTTGTTGCCTCGGCTAATTGCGCTCGGTATTGCGGCGCCAATGTTGATTTTGTCGACATCGACCCGGATACCCTCAATCTTTCTGCCGGCCGCCTGGCTGAAAAGCTGATCGCTGCACGCCGGGAAGATCGCTTGCCCAAAGTTGTCATTCCGGTCCACTTTGCTGGCCGTCCATGCGAGATGGAAGCCATTGCCAAGCTCGGGCGCGAGTACGGTTTTCGCATCGTCGAGGATGCCAGTCACGCGCTGGGCGCCACACATCGAGACTCGCCGGTCGGCGCATGCCTGTTCTCGGACATCACCACGACCAGTTTTCATCCAGTCAAGATTGTTACTACTGGCGAAGGCGGCATGCTCATGACACGCAGCCCCGAGATCGCTGAACGATTGACACGCCTGCGCTCTCATGGCATCACCCGCGATCCCGCCCACATGAGCGGCGACAGCGATGGGCCATGGGTTTACGAGCAGATCGAACTGGGCTTCAATTACCGCATGAGCGATCTGCAGGCGGCCTTGGGCGAGAGCCAGATGGGTCGTCTTTCGGCGTTCGTTGATCGGCGGCGATTCTTGGCCAGACGCTATCGAACTCGACTGGGTGAGCTACTCGTGCGCATGCCGTCCGCCGGCGAAGATGAAACTTCGGCTTGGCACCTCTTCGTCATACGTGTCAACGAGCAACGGCGCCGTCAGGTTTTCGATTCCCTGCGTGCAGCGGGAATCGGCGTCAACGTGCATTACATTCCGGTCCATCTGCAACCCTATTATCGCCAGCTTGGCTTTTCGGTCGGACAATATCCAGAGGCCGAAAAATATTACCGGGAAGCCATCACCTTGCCCCTATATCCCGCCATGAGCGATGACGACCAAGACATTGTCATTGCTGCGCTCGAACGGGCCGTGCAGTGAAGATCGCCATTATTCCCGCCCGCGGCGGCAGCAAGCGCATTCCGCGCAAGAACATCAAGGAATTCTCTGGGTTGCCGATGATCGCCCATTCCCTGCTTGCAGCGCGAGCGACGGGAATGTTCGAGCACGTTCTCGTCTCCAGCGAGGATGATGAGATCCTGTCGGTCGGCGCGGCATACGGTGGCGAGCCATTGCGCCGCCCGCCCGAACTGGCCACCGATCATGCGGCCACCATCCCAGTGATTCGGCATGCCGTGGCCTGGGCCGAGGCGCAAGGCTGGCCCGTCGAGGCAGCCTGCTGCATTTACGCCACGGCGCCATTCACGCGCGCCGAGGATATCCATACCGGCTGGTCGCTGCTCAAGGCCCACGACATGGATTTCGCCTTCGCCGCGACCACCTTCCCCTACCCGGTGTTCCGCGGCCTGCTGCACGACGGCGATGGCGTGCGCATGATCTTCCCCGAGCACTTCCCGACCCGCTCGCAGGATCTTCCAGAGGCGATCCACGATGCCGGACAATTCTATTGGGGTACGCCGCGCGCCTGGAAGGAAGAGGAACGGTTATTCACTGTACGTGCTGCGCCAGTGATGCTGCCGCGGCATCGGGTGCAGGACATCGACACGCCCGAGGATTGGCGGCGGGCGGAAGTACTCTGGCGCCTTCTGCAGTGCGAATCGCTGGACGCCAAGTGAAAATTGCCTTCCGGGTCGATGCTTCAGCGGAAATGGGCTCCGGCCACCTGATGCGTTGCCTGGCCCTGGCCGACACCCTGCGCGAACGCGGCGCTCAAACACTGTTCATCACCAGTGCCTCCGAGCAACCCTGGCGAGCGCTGCTGCGGCATCACGGCCACGCCGTGGCCGCGCTGCCTGGCGATGCCACAGAGCTGGATCGGGATGCATCGGCAACAAATGCGGCGTTGCAAGAAATGCCCTTGCCGGATTGGCTGATTGTTGACCACTACGGCCTCGGCATCGAATGGGAATCGTCGATGCGCGCCTCTTGCGGAAGGATCTTTGCCATCGACGATGTCGGCCGTTCGCACGATTGCGACCTGCTGCTCGATCAGAATGTACTCGACGATGATCAGGCTTATGAGAACTTGGTTCCACTTGGTTGCAGCCGCCTGCTCGGCCCGCGTTATGCCCTGTTGCGGGAGGAGTTTGGCAAGGAGCGAGCGAATTGTGTGGCGAGGGACAGAGCGTTCAAACGCGTTCTGATCAATTTTGGCGGCAGTGATCCGACACAGGAAGTCGGCAAGGCGATCGACGCCTTTCTCGCGGCGCCTCTTGACGAATCAGTCTGCGCCGATGTGATTTTCGGTCCTGCCAATTCAAATGCCATCTCGATAATGCAACGCTACGGTGGCAATCGCCGCCTCAACTTGGTGACGCATACCGAACGCATGGCTGCGGTGATGGCTGAGGCAGATCTGGCAATCGGTGCTGGCGGTGTTTCCATGTGGGAACGCGCTTGTTTAGGTCTGCCTTCCATCGTCGTCACCGTTGCCGACAATCAGAGGACTGGCGCCGAATGGCTGGCGGCGCGGGGTGGTCATCTTCTGCTTGGCGAAAGCGCAACAGTCACCGTTCAGCACATCGCCCAGGCGCTCGGCTGCCTCGCGGACAATCCCCGGCTGCGCGCCCTGTTCGCCCGCACCGGTGCGGCCCTGGTTGACGGGCGCGGATGCGAACGTGTGGCCGCCAGGTTGCTTGGCGGAATGATCGCCCTGCGCCGTGCTGAAAGCGGAGATTGCGACGCCATTTATGCATGGAGGAATGCCGAGGTGAACCGCCGATACAGCGGCGATGAAAGGGTATTTTCCATCGAGGCCCACCGGCAGTGGTTTGCCAATATGACAGTCGATCCTTCCCGGATCATGCTGATCGGCGAAGCCAACTGCGAACCGATCGGCGTTCTGTGGTTCGACCTCGAAGGCACGGAGGCTGTGGTATCAATCTATCTGGTCCCAGGCCGGCATGGCATGGGTTGGGGCGAGTCGCTATTGGACTGCGGTGCGGATTGGTTGCGCGCCCGTCGGCCAGAGATTGTCACAATTCGGGCCCGGGTGAAGCGCGGCAATCACGCCTCGCTGGTTGTATTCGGGCGCGCTGGATTCGTTGAAGCGGAGAGGATTTATTCTTTGTCCCTGCATGGTTCGAACATGCCATGAGCAAACTGACTACGCCCGCCGGCTACGGCGATATTCATACTGGCATTGTCGATCTGCTGGAAGCGGCTCGGGGCATGGCCGTGCGCAGCATCAATGCCTTGATGACCGCAAGCTATTGGGAGATCGGGCGGCGTATCGTCGAGTTCGAGCAGGGCGGCGAGGGGCGCGCCAAATATGGTGAGTCGCTGATTGCAAGGCTTGCAGAAGACCTGACGCAGCGCTTCGGTCGAGGGTTCAGCCGGCAGAATCTCCAGCAAATGCGAGCTTTTTACTTGGCGTGGTCTGCTGAAGGGATATGCCAGACAGTGTCTGGCATATCTCCATCGACCCAAATTGGCCAGACGGTGTCGGGCGAATTGCCACGCAGGCAATTGGTCAACGTGACCATTGGGAAATCACTCGACCTGTCAAAGCTCGCTGAACGTTTCCCACTTCCCTGGTCGGCCTACGTCCGCCTACTATCCGTGAGGAATGTGGCCGCCCGTTCTTTCTATGAGACCGAAACCTTGCGTTGCGGTTGGTCAGTGCGCCAACTTAACCGACAAATCGGCAGCCAGTTCTACGAACGCATTGCCCTATCCAAGAACAAGGCGGCGATGCTCAAAAAGGCCGAGCGGGCCGAACGGCACGACGTGATATCCCCCGAGGAAGCGATCAAGGATCCGTTCGTGCTGGAATTTCTGGCCCTCAAGGATGAATATTCCGAGAGCGACCTGGAAGACGCACTGATTCAGCGCCTTGCCGATTTTTTGCTGGAACTGGGAGACGACTTTGCCTTTCTCGGTCGGCAGCGGCAACTGCGTATCGACGACGTCTGGTTTCGCGTCGATCTGGTTTTCTTTCACCGTCGATTGCGCTGCCTGGTAATTGTTGACCTCAAGGCGGGCCGCTTCAGCTACACCGATGCCGGCCAGATGCATCTCTACCTCAACTACGCGCGCGAACACTGGATGAAACCAGGCGAGAATCCGCCAGTGGGCCTCATCCTCTGTGCTGACAAGGGCGCGGCCGAAGCGCACTACGCCCTCGATGGCTTACCAAACAAAGTGATGGCCGCCGAATACCAGACCATGCTGCCCGACGAAAAGCTGATTGCCGAAGCACTGGAACGATCACGACGCGAGCTTGAAGACTGTGATTTCAAACCCGGATTGGCTGCAAGATGAGTGACAAGATGATGCAAATTGCCCATCACCGGATAGGGCCTGACGCGCCTCCCTTTGTCATCGCCGAAATGTCCGGCAACCACAACCAGTCGCTCGATCGAGCCTTGGATATAGTCTCAGCCGCCGCCGCGGCCGGCGCTCACGCGCTGAAGTTGCAAACCTACACGCCGGACACGATGACGCTTGATCTGCACGGCAACGGCTTCTCGGTCGAGGATGCAGGCAGCCTGTGGCATGGCCGCACGCTCTACGATCTTTACCGGGAAGCGAGCACGCCGTGGGAATGGCATGAGCCCCTGTTCCGCCGCTGTCGGGAATTGGGGCTGATTCCCTTTAGCACGCCATTCGATGAGAGTGCCGTCGGTTTCCTCGAAACACTGGCCGTGTCCTGCTACAAGATTGCTTCTTTCGAGAATACCGACCTGCCACTGATCAGGAAGATTGCCGCCACTGGCAAGCCAATCATCATGTCCACCGGCATGGCGACGGTCGCCGAGATCGACGAGTCGGTTCGCGCTGCTCGAGAATCAGGTTGCCGTGATCTGGTCCTGCTCAAGTGCACCAGCACCTACCCGGCCACTCCGGAGAATACCAATGTGCTGACCATTCCGCATATGCGGCAACTGTTCGGCTGCGAGGTCGGCTTGTCCGACCACACCATGGGCATCGGCGCTGCCGTGGCTGCGGTGGCGCATGGGGCTACTGTCATTGAAAAGCACTTTACGCTGCGCCGCGCCGACGGCGGCGTCGATTCGGCTTTCTCACTCGAACCGGAGGAAATGCGCCTTCTGGTTACGGAAACCGAGCGCGCCTGGCAATCGCTCGGTAGCGTCAGCTATGGGCCGACCCAAGCGGAGAAAAGCTCGCTGGTATTTCGCCGTTCGCTTTATGTTGTGGCGGACGTCAAAGCCGGCGATGTCTTCACCCGCGACAACCTGCGCGCGATTCGTCCCGGCTACGGCTTGCCGCCAAAATATCTGGATCGATTCATGGGCAAACGAGCCACGCGCGACATCGTTCGCGGATCGCCATTGTCATGGGATATGTTTTGATGTATGCCAGGCAAGTACCCCAAAATTGACCATCGCTGTCATGCTCTATATGCTTTCGCGAGATTGCCCCGCCAAATTGGAAAGCCATGAAACCATCTGACGCACTGCGTTCTCATCGCGAAGATATTCGTCGCGTGGTTGAAGAAAACCGTACTCGCAACCCCCGGGTTTTTGGATCCGTATTGCATGGTTCGGATGACGAGGGCAGCGACCTCGACCTGCTGGTAGACCCAATTCAGGGGACTACGCTCTTGGATATCGCCAGGATTCAGAATAGTCTTCAGAAGCTGCTCGGTGTGCCCGTCGACGTTCTGACTCCCAGATCTCTTCCACCCCGATTTCGAAGCCAGGTCGTAGCTGAAGCAATTCCAGTATGAACGAAGACGGGTTGCTTGGCGTGAGTGCCCTGGTCGGCAGTGCAAATAGGTAACAATGAAAGCTGTCCTCATGGGCTGCGGCAAGATCGGCAGCGAGTTCGCCGACGATGCACGCATTGCCGGCATCTACACCCACGCGGCGGCATGGCGCGCTTGCCCGGGGGTCGAGTTGGTGGCCGTTTGCGATACCGATGCTGAACGTGCCCGCCGCTGTGCCGAGCGTTGGGGAGTCTCTGAGTGCCATCTCGACGCAGCGGAAATGCTCGAGCGCGTTCGCCCCGATCTGGTGAGTATCTGCACGCCGGATAGCACCCATGCGAAGGTGATTTCTCTGACACTGGATAGCCCCTCTGTTCGCGGCATTCTCGCTGAAAAGCCGCTGGCGACAACGCTTGCCGAAGCCCGCACACTGGCTGAGCGCGCCGCCGCTCGTGGTGTCGTGATCGCTGTGAACTACTCGCGCCGCTACGCAGCGGGGCACCAGAAACTGGCCCGCCGCGTGCGGGATGGATTGCTTGGCGAACTGCGCCATGTTCGCGGGAGCTACACCAAAGGAACGATACACAACGGCACCCACTGGTTCGACTGGGCACGTATGTTTGCCGGCGAAATCGCCAGCGTCCGCGGTTACGATGTCCTGCGCGAAGGCGGCGACGACCCGAGCCTCGACGCTCGGCTGGAGTTCGCCAATGGCGCCGTCGGCGAACTCGCAGCATTCGACCAGCGCGACTACAGCCTGTTTGAGATCGACCTCGTCGGCAGTGCCGGTCGATTGCGGCTGTTCGATTCGGGTCACTGCTACCGGATCGATCGTGTCGGCGACAGCACTCGCTATTCTGGCTACCGCACCTTGCTGGAAAGTGAGGGCGGCGAATCCGATATGCGTGACACCCTTCTCAATGCGGCGACCGATCTTGTCAATGCGATTCGACACGGGCGGCAGCCGATATGCGCTGTGCAAGACGCCCTCGCAGCGCTGGCCGTGGCCGAAGCGGTTCGCAGTTCGGCGGCGGCGGGCGGCCGCGTCACCGCCGTAGAGCGATGACCGCGTTTGTAAACACTCGACCCATTCTCGCCTTGGCGGGCGATCCCGGTGGGGCCACTGCGCTGGCACCCGTAGTCGCGCTGCTCAAGAAGGACGCAGCACGGCCGGTGCTCGCCTGCGCCTATCGTCAGGCATTCGATCTGTGGCGCGATCGCTCTCTCGATCCGCTGCCGCCGGGAACCTGGGAAGATCGTCTACCGAAGCTTGTTGCCGGGGCCGTGCTGGTACTAACCGCGACTTCGGTCAATGGCGAGGACCGCGAACGCGCAGCCATCGCCTTGGCGAGACAGCATGGGGTGCCCTGTCTCGCTGTCCTCGATTTTTGGAGTAACTACGCGATGCGTTTCAGTGACCGGCAGGGTGCGCTGGTCTTGCCCGACCGCATCGCCATCATGGACGAGATGGCGCGCCAAGAAATGTTGGTCGCCGGCTTCCCTTCCGCTTCGCTTGTCGTTACCGGTCAGCCCGCTTTCGATGCGCTGCTCGGCGCGCACACGGCTTTCACCCCTCAACGACGGAGCGAATTGCGCCGGGAGCTCGGCGTCGAGGAGGACGAACTCCTTGCGCTCTTCGTTTCTCAGCCATTCGCCGCCATTTACGGCAGCCGCGAAGCCGCCAGAGAAGCGATCGGCTTCGCCGAAGACGAGGTGCTGGCGCTTTGCCGCCGGACCCTTGCCGACTTTGCATGCCGCCACGGCTTGCGCTTCGTTTTCGCGGTCCGCCCCCATCCGCGCGACGCAGACGATATTTTTCCTGAAATGCGAGAGACCGGCTTACGCAGCCTGCTCTGGAAGACACCGGATCGACTGGATGCGGCAATGTCGGCCGACATCGTCATAGGAATGAACTCGGTGCTACTTTACGAGGCCGCGCGCTTGGGCTGCCCGGTGGTCAGCGTGCAGCCTGGATTGCTTGGCAACGATGCATTGCCAAGCAATCGCACCGGTTTGAGCTTGGTTGTGTATGACAAAGATAAGCTTGGCAATGCGCTGACAAAGGCGCTTTTCGACGATGATTGGCGCACGCAGCGCCGGATCGAAGTGGACAAAGAGCCCCTGATACCTTCAGCCACCTTGCGCATCGTGCAGGAAATCGCCAAGCTGCTCGAATCAGCAAGCCGCTCCACACACAAGAACTGAGGAATTCCCCATGGCTGATGACACAACTTATCGAACCGAGCAGGAAGCTTTCTGGGCAGGAGAGTTCGGCAATGCCTACATCGCGCGTAATGCAGCGCCGGAACTGCTTGCAGCGAATTTGTCCCTGTTCTCTGAGGTTCTTGGGCATACCAGGGGAATCGACTCGGCCATCGAGTTCGGCGCCAACATCGGCATGAATCTGAGGGCACTTCGACAACTGTTGCCCAGAGCGCAATTGGCTGGCATCGAAATCAATGCCCAGGCCGCGAGTTCGTTACGCTCGCTCGCCTATGTCGATGTGCGCCACCAATCGATACTCGAGTACTCACCGAAGGATACGCATGACCTGGCGTTCATCAAGGGTGTACTGATCCACATCGATCCAGACAGCCTGTCTGCTGTTTATGACGCTCTTTACGCCAGCACCCGGAAATATCTTTGTGTTGTCGAGTACTACAACCCGACGCCGGTCAGCATTGCCTATCGGGGCCATGCCGAGAGGCTCTTCAAACGAGACTTTGCCGGCGAGATCCTCGACCGATTCTCCGACCTGCGCCTAGTCGCCTACGGGTTCAAGTATCACCGCGATCCGGCATTCGAATTCGGCGACGAAACCTGGTTTCTGATGGAAAGAAATGCATGAGCAAACTTGCCATTCACGGCGGCAGGCCCGTGCGCGAGAAGCCCTTTCCGACCTACAACACGATCGGCGACGAGGAGAAGCGCGCCGTCATGGAGGTACTCGACAGCGGCGTGCTCTCGCAGTTTCTCGGCACCTGGTCACCAGACTTTTTTGGTGGCCCGCGTGTGCAGGCACTGGAGCGCGCCTGGGAAGCCCATTTCGGCATCAAACACGCTGTCAGCGTCAATTCGGCCACGTCTGGCCTTTATGCTGCAGTCGGTGCTGCCGGCGTCGGTCCTGGGGACGAAGTGGTCGTCTCGCCCTATACCATGAGCGCATCGGCAACGGCGCCATTGGTCTATGGCGCCATACCGGTATTCGCCGATATCGATCCTGATACTTTCTGCATTACTGCCGAAACCATACGGCGGCGAATCACGGCTCGCACCAAGGCCATCATCGTCGTGGATATCTTCGGCCACCCGGCGGACATGGATCCAATCATGGCCTTGGCCGCCGAGCATGGCCTCACGGTTATCGAGGACGCCGCGCAGGCACCCGGCGCTACCTATAAGGGCCGGCCAGCGGGCACGCTCGCGCACATCGGTGTGTTCAGTCTCAATTATCATAAGACCATTCATTGCGGCGAAGGCGGTGTGGCGGTGACCAATGATCCGCGGCTGGCCGATCGTCTCCAACTGATCCGCAACCACGCCGAGGCTGTTGTCGCAAATAAGGGCACAGCGGATATTGTCAATCTGGTCGGGTTCAATTACCGGATGACTGAAATCGAAGCTGCAATCGCAACGGAACAATTGAAGAATCTTGCGCGGCTTGTCGAACCGCGTCAGGCTGCTGCTGCTTATTATGACGGACGCTTGCGTGGCCTGCCGGGGCTTTCGGTTCCGCACGTCGCGCCGAACGTAACGCATGGCTATTACGTCTACACGATGAAGTACGACGCAAGCCTCAGTGGGGTGCCTCGGCAGCGCTTTGCCGATGCCGTTGTTGCGGAGGGAGTGCCCGTATCCTCGGGGTATGTCGAACCGCTCTACTTGCAGCCGCTCTATAAGCAAAGAATAGCGCTCGGCCGAGACGGATTTCCTTTTACCTTGTCCGGCCATGACAACGAAGTCGACTACAGGCGCGGCCTTTGCCCTGTGGCAGAACGCATGCACTTCGAGGAAGTTGTCATTACGTCGTTGGTACATGCGGGGCTTTCCGCAGCCGACCTTTGCGACGTGGCCAACGCGATTGAGAAGGTTGTCGAAAATCGTGGGGAATTGGGAACTGGATTATGACGTCGGCAGAGAAACTGGTTCTCTCAACCACGGTCTCGGAGTCGGAGCAGGATTCAAATTCATTCATCTCGCCAGGCATAAGGATTGACTTGGACGAACTACCTCGATACTCCATATGGCCAGCTAGGTTGCTGAGCGATACTGGAAGCGTATACGAGAAAACGAAAGCAGAGATCCTTCGGGAATTCGATCAGGAAAAATGGAACGAATTGCTGATACGACTCAGATCTTCGCCTGTAAGAACCCTTGAGCAACTTGAGGCGTTAATGTTCTTCGCATCAAGCCAGATGGCTTATTCGATTGCGGGGGAGTATTACAGAAGCACCCCGTTTGCAGTAAATCATATCTACAAGAGATTCCTTGAACATGAGCTTCGACGTGCCGATGACGTGACATGTATTGCAGAACTTGGCGCCGGCGCAGGCAACCTCATCATGCATCTTGCAAAAAATACGCAACTTGCAAAGACCTGGATAGCTTACGAGCTCACGGAAAGCGGTCGAGCACTAACAAGAATGGTTGCCACTACTGAAGACTTGCCGGTAGTGGCAGAGTTTCTCGACTTTGATGATCCCAAGACATTGGTTCCTTCCATGCCAGAGCGGACCATTTATTATTCGTCGTTCGCCCTCGCCTATTGCAAGGATCCTGAAGGTTTTCTTGAGTCGCTCATAGGTGCCAAAGCCAAGGAAATCGTCTTGTTCGAGCCGATCTATCAGTTTTTCGACGAGACAACTTTGTCAGGATTGCTTGCGAAGAGTTATTTCGAGAAAAATGATTATTCCAAGGCGTTATTCCCAGCGATTCAGAAATTAGCCGCCCAAGGAATATTAGAGTGGGATGCTGTCAAGAAAAATGGCTTTGCCCATAACCCACTTTGCCCCATCTCGATAATCCGGCTATGGCCCAAATGAGTGATGAATTCATGGGTTGAGATGCCTTGAGTTGGTGCGTGATGCTCACAGTCTTTTCAGCCCCCACAAGTGTTCGCCATTGCAGCTGCTGAATGATACCGAGCCACGTCAAAGTGCCACCAGCAGTTCCTTGGTCAGTTCATCGACAAGTGCTTTGTCATAGCCAAGGTCGAGCAATTTCCACTTGAAGGCGTTTCCCAGCTTGGCTTTTGTATAGACGTTCAACTTGTTCTTGCTCTTGAATTGCGTGATTTGCGCCGCTGCTTTCTGGAATATTTCTTGTTGCTTCTTGCCGCTCTTCTGCTTGTCGCTGTTCAGAGGAATTCTCTGGGCGATGAAATCGGCCAGCGTTATGCCAAATTCACTTGCCGCACGGGCGTCGAACCAGTCGAAGATCATTCTTGGGTGCTCCGGAAATATCAAGCTGTCGCAATTCTAGCTGAAGGTGCCAGGTGCATGAGCATACTGGCTACACCCATCGCTTGCGGTGATATCCGAACCTGGGTCGTCGATCTTCTGGAAGCGCTCCGCACGGCCGCCCGCAGCGTCAATGGCTTGATAAAGAGATTCGCCAGACGGCGTCTGGCGAATCTCTCGCTCCAAATCGGGCGGACGGTTTCGGGCCAATTGGCACACATGCAACAGGCCTCCGGCGCTTGCCTACCGCGCCATCTCTATCAGTTCGATGTCCTTCTTCAACATGTCGTTGACCAGGTCGGCGAGATCGACACCCTTGGCATCGGCTTTCGCAGTAAGGTAGGTTTGCACATGCTCGTCGAGTTACACCGGCAGGCGGAACACTGCAAGCTAAAGGGGCCAGGGTCGATATATTCCCAACCCGAGTTTCCCTTGCCAGTTGAAAAGAAGCCCCTCCCAGCGAGGGGCTTCGCTTTTGTGCGCCATTCTTTTCAGGCCGTCCCGGTATTTCCCTTACGCCGGGGAATGCGACTTGAGCCAGTTCTTGAGTGCCTGCCGTATCCACGCGGGTTTGCCATATGTCGCCGCTCGCGCGAAAACGTTCCACCACTTCCGGCGACAGGCGGATGGTGATGCGCTCCTCGGAGACCGTAGCTTTGGGACTGCCGCGCAGCTTGGCCTGCAACGAGCTCGGCAAGCCGGAAATCGGTAGTGCGCGCTTGACTTCGTCCTCGGTCCATTCGGGATTCTCGTCGTCGATCAATTCAGGGTGAGTCGCTTGTTCATCATGTCGCACCTCGCGTTTGTTTGCAGTGCGTCAGCCGAAAAGCTCGCTGTGAGAGCCAAGCCGCGCCAGTCTGAGGGTGTCGGCGCCTGGTTTGCGATAAATCAGCAGCAGATCGGGCTTGACGTGGCACTCGCGGTAGCCTGCCCAGTCGCCGCTCAGGTCATGGTCGCGGTGTCTGGGTCCCAGCGACCGATCGGTCGCCAGCGCCTCAAGAATGGGTTTCAGCTCGCTATCGAGCGTAGCCCGGTGTTGCCCCTTGGCTTCGCGCTTGTAATCGCGTTTGAAGGATGCGGCGCGTTCAATCGTCCGCATGCAGGTCCGCCATCAGGTCATCAACTGTGGCGAAGCGCTTACCCTACCCGGCCTCAAGCTCTGCAATGGCCTGGCGTGTGGTGGCGTTGGGCACCTTCAAATCAAAAGGCAAACGGCGTTCATCGGCTACGCGCAGCATCAGCATGCGGATTGCGTCCGAGATAGACAGCCCCATTGCTTGAAGCGCATCAGCTGCGCGTTCCTTGGTATCGCTGTCGATACGAGCGCGAACATAGGTATCGGCGGTGCTCATGGCGATTCTCCTCGTGTCTGTTGGTTAGCGTGCAAATTGTAGTCTCATTGGCACCACATAGCGCGTTCTTTGCAACAGGCCAAACACGGCTAATGGGGGCAGGTTCGATAGTTTCCTAACCGGCAGGTCTAAATGGGCCAGGATCGATATATCCCTAACCCGAGTTTCCCTTGCCAGTTGAAAAGAAGCCCCTCCCAGCGAGGGGCTTCGCTTTTGGGCGCTATTCTTGTCAGGACCTCCCGGTATTTCCCTTACGCCGGGGAATGCGACTTGAGGCAGTCCTTGAGTGCCGTATCCACGCGGGTTTGCCATATGTCGCCGCTCGCGCGAAAACGTTCCACTACTTCTGGCGACAGGCGGATGCTGATGCGCTCCTTGAAAAGGCTAAAGGGGCCAGGCTCGATCTATTTCTAACCCGAGTTTCCCCTGCCTGTTGAAGCGAAGCCCCTCCCAGCGAGGGGCTTCGCTTTTGTGCCTTTTGTGCCGGAAGTATCGAGGGGTGTCAGTCTGCCCGCATCGCCTTGTGCTGAGCTAATGGGTGACCCCTTTAGCTACTTGAACTATACGGAGTGGGTGCGACGCCTACCGCCAAGTTCAGCGGTGCGCAGAACCTGCGCGCCTCCGTTGCAACGGCAGGTTGGAAGCGGTCGCTTCAAGGCGTTCAGCAAGCCAGACCTTAATCACCGACTGCCGAGTAAC
Organism: uncultured Pseudomonadota bacterium; assembly: GCA_903888645.1. GTDB lineage: Bacteria > Pseudomonadota > Gammaproteobacteria > Burkholderiales > Rhodocyclaceae > CAISUK01. Next base: position 16,129 of record CAISUK010000333.1, read on the forward strand.
ACCTAGCTTGCTTGCTTCGCGATCCAGGGAATCAATCATCCAGGTTGGAAAATCGACATTCACCCGCTTCTGCTCCTGCAAAACACGCTTTGCTTTGGATAAGTCCAAAGAAGCGGTGAGGTCGACGCCATCGTCAAACTGCTGCTCGAAATCCTTAGCTTTCATAAAGTGCCACCTCTTCTAGGCGTGCGCGACGAACGGATATGAATCGAATATTGGCCCCCCGGTAGGTAATGACGGCTGACCAATGTTTCCCATCAATGAGACCGACCTGCAGATACCGCGCTTCATCCTCAGTTCTTGCTGGTATCTCCAGCAGCATCGGGTCATTCCATAGACCCTGCGCCTCCACAAAATCGATGCCGTGCTTTGCACGATTGGATTCACTCTTTGCGGCGTCAAACTCAAAGGAACTCATGGTATATTAAATATACCTTAATTGGTGCAAATTTTCCAGCCTGATTGAGGTTAAAGGCGCCAGGTTCGATATATTCCTCACTTGTGGACGGCTGGTGTGAAGGCCAAAGGGTAGAGTAGAGGGCAGGCTATCGCCTGCCCTCCCTCATCAAACCGTGC
>CAISUK010000334.1 GCA_903888645.1 uncultured Pseudomonadota bacterium
ATCGCTTTCTGGTTGACGCGTGGCATAACCCGCCCGATACAACAGGCAGTGGACGCAGCGGAAAAGATTGCCAAGGGTGATCTCACTTCCAGTATTGTGGTTGATAGCAAGGATGGCACATGCGGTGGCCCGGCCTTCACCAGTACCGCCGGTGGCTACCTGGATGGTGCCGGCACGCCGACCGAAGTTCTCGCCTATGGTTTGAAACGGACTGACGAAGCCCTGGGCAGGATCATCAACACGCTCAAGGATCACGGCAAATACGATTCGACGCTGATCATCGTCAGCGCCAAGCATGGCCAGTCGCCGATCAACCCGATCAAGGTGAACAAGGCCGGCCATTTCGCCGATCTGGTTGGCAGCCTGACGGTCGATCCGGCAGACCTGGCTACCCAGCAAATCATTGTCGATGCCGGCAACTGCGGCACCGGTCCTTGCGGCTTCATCAGCGACGATGACATCGCGCTGATCTGGCTGCCGGACCAGTCCAAGACAAAAGCCGTTGCCAACTTCATCAATCGCCACGCCAAGGAACTTTTCGTCGATGAAGTGTTGGCCGGCAATGAACTGAAACTCAAGTTCAACGATCCGGCGACCGATGCGCGTACCCCGGACATCATCGTGCAGCCACAGTACGGCACCATCTACACCAAGCCAAGCAAGAACAAGAATGCAGAGCACGGTGGCTTCAGCTATGGCGACACCAACGTCGGATTGATCGTGTCGAATCCGGCATTTTCAGCCCATGTCGTCAAGACACCGGTGACGAGTGCGCAGGTTGCGCCAACGATCCTGCAGGCGCTTGGCCTGAATCCGAAGGCGCTCGACTCGGTACGCGTCGAGCATACCGAAGTCTTGCCAGCGTTGCCGCGCTAATTCAAGTCTAACTAGTCGTGTGAAGTTTGACGCAAATAACAGGCTGCTTCGGCAGCCTGTTGTCGTCGTGTGCCCGGCAGGGAGCACTTACCTGGAGATGGAAGTCCGCTATTCGCACGGCATGGGGAAGCGTTAGCCGAACGGCAAGGGTGTCGCGGGCGACTGCGAATCTGGAGGAAGCCGAAGGCAAAGCTCTGGCCCGACGAACAGGATGCGGATAGGCGGTGGCACGGCGGGGTGAGGCGGCGAATATCGTCAAAGCCCGAAACTTGCAAGGAACGCCGCGACGTAAATCCGATGGGTATATGCGTGAAGGTGGGTGCGTCGTACCCGGGGATATCAGCATGGGTGCCGAGGCAATTACCTGAGTCAATTGGCTGGACGATTGATCGCCTGATAAGCATTTCGCCACGGCGGCGGGTTCGAAGCGCTGGGTCTCATTCGCGCACTTGGCGCTAAGCAAGATCGCGCTTCACGACAAAATCTTTTGGCTGTCATGTCCGGTTTCAATCCGGCAGCGCGTACTACAGCATGAGGACAGCACCAATACCCTGTCCGGAACCGCCCCCGAACCCACAGTGCAGAGCGAAGGAGATCCATCATGTTGAAAATGTCTTGGACGAAGAATGCCGAAGGTCGTGTTATTGGTGTCTGGACGCCCGCAGCTAAATCCGGAAATGCAAATGGAGTTGTCGCGACGATCCTTCGTGCTGATCGCTTCACCGACAAGTCGGTTAGCAGCGGCGAAATGGCTGTGGCCCTCGCCGCCTAGGATCTCAGCCAAATGCGCTCGACCATGCACCCGAGGTTTCAGCTGTCCCGGCGGGCTTCGCGCTTGGCTTTCCTGTCCTGCCGGGTGGCTGTGAACCTGGTGGCCAGCCTCGCGCTGACGCCGCTGGTGTATGCCGACGAAGCCTCGGCGACCACGACGGTGTCGATCAGTGTTTCAGCCAAAGAAGAGCGCCCGGGCAAGATCAGGCCGCCAATTGATGCTGGCGTCGAATCGGGTGCCGGTCAGTCGAGCACACTTGCTGCACCGCCGTCCGCGTAAGTCGTATTGCCCAGCTGTGCGCAGTCGTGCAGGATTCTCGCTGCACCCGCCAGCCGGACCAGCCAATTTTTGCACGAACTCTGCAAAAGTTGTCGACGCCCCCTGCAGTCACCGAAAACTGGTGGCGCACTTGCCAGCACCAATCATTCCCTTATTGATACAGTAAATCATCGGGTTAGCACAATTTTTCGGTGCTGGCCCCGATGTTGCGTAGATGTTGGTCAGCCAAACCCGAAATAGCGTTGGTAAGCCGATCTCCGCGAAACCGGCATGGCTGATGTTGCGCAATCTACGCAGACATTGAGTTCTTTAGCATGCGTATCAACCTCCCCGCAATTGTGCACAACCAAGATGCTGGCCACATACTGAAAGGACCGATCAAAATGAAACTCAAGCTCGAAAGTCTGGCAGGCCTGGTTCGCGGTTGCATCGTCGCCGCATTCGTCGCCATTGTCCTGGTTCCCGTTGCAATGTCGGTGACGGCTGCCGCTTTGGTCTGAATGGCTGCTTTCGTTCGCATTGACCTTGTGACCTAATGCGCCAAATCTTCCGCGATTCAAACTGAAAGGATTCTTTATGAACGCTCGAATGAATAGGTATTACTTGGGAATAGCTGGCCTTTTCGCGGCAGGTGTTTCCTTGACGACGGATGCAGCATTAGCTCAGGACGCAGTCATCCTTGCTGTTCACGGCGAACAGTCGACGCAAGCCTTTGCTGCCGATTACGGTTTGCCTTCCGGCCAAAGCGATGGAGGGCGCTACGCCGTCGTCAAAATGATCAATGGTGCCTGGGGTGACGGGTCTTACGCGCTCGTCTATGTGCCGGCTGGTGTGTCGGCCGCAAAAAATGACCATGTCGCATTGACACAAGCCGATGCAAGTATTCTGAAAACGCCGGGTAAGGCGGTCGTTACACGAATCTGGCACGATGGCGTGGCGTCGCATTGAGACTGGTTGGTCGATGATAATGGTATCAGGAGCAATTGGAAGAAAGCCTGCCGCGAGCGGCTAATCCGTATCATCGATACGCTGTCTGGCAACAGTCAGTGGATAACGGCCATTTTCAGAACAATGGCCAGCTTGCCGGTGCCCGTCAATACGCTCAGCGCGGGCGAATGAGGAAATTCAGTCGCAAGCGCTCGGTCAGGCACTCATGCAGCTCAAGCCGCCAGCGCGAGTGCGGCGCCGCCGTTAAGACGTTCATTCAACTCCCATAGCGCGACACGATTCGAATCGAATGTCAGCAAGCTGTCGGCGTCTTCGCTGGACAGCCAGCGCAGCGCCGAATGTTCCGCTGACAGCATGATTTCTATGCCCGATACATTCACGGCAAATGCATACTCCGGGACGACCAGCAGCGATCGCGGCCAATGCGTTGCCGACGGAAATGCCCGGCGCGGTACCGATGCGATCGAATCCAGACGCAGGAACGGCCGCTCGGGTGGAATCGCCGCTTCTTCGCAGGCATCTGCATACGGCTGTTTCCAATCTCCAAACGGCGCCTGGCAGATGAAGGGAACCGGCAATTCAACTTTTATCGGCAGGGCAAAGCACGGCAGGGA
>CAISUK010000335.1 GCA_903888645.1 uncultured Pseudomonadota bacterium
ATGGCACGCACCTTTCTTCGCCACATCCGGGTCACCTCAATCGCCGACCTCAAGGCGCGCATCCTCAAAGGCATTGATGAGATGAACGCAACCCCGGTCGTCTTCCGCTGGAAGAAGTTCGATCTGGAGGTGGCGTAATGTGTAATTATTTTAATGGAACGAACTACTAGTGGCAAGTTATCGCCTGCAGGGCCTGGAATTCCATGCATTGCGCACCCGTCATGTGGCCAGTCGCAGCTTTGTCACCCTGCACGTTTTGGTGCCCGGACAATGGACAGTGCAGTAGGGTCATGACTGGTCGGACGGCATTGAGGCGGATTTCATTGCTGCATTGCCGAATACCCACGTCACGACGCATATTGAGCCGATCAAAGACCCGCGGTCGCTGATTGATCGGGCGCTTGATCGCCCCTCACCTTGAAATCCGTTGCAGCGGTTGGCCCAAAAATTTCTCGACAACCAATTCCCGTATCGCGTAGCGCAATTCCCTCGCGTTTGACAACACTTGACCTATGTCAATCATCGCGCAAATAGTGTCACAGTAAACTATCGTTTCGGCATGAGCGTCATGCCACCCCAGCTCAGATGGTGCGTTTGTGCCTTTTCCGTCTTATGCAGAGCCAACTTTCATTTGCCGCAACAATGAATCGTCGCCTTGTCTTCCGGCCTGAGCGAGGCCCGGCCGAGTGCTGCCGTATGGATCTCGATACCAAGCTTGCCAGTCTGAAGTCATGATCTCCATTGAAAAATTCGCACTGCTGTTTTTGCTGCTGGCCATTCCGGCAACGCCCGCTATGACGATGGCCGCCGATCTATCGGATCTCTCGCTCGACGAGTTGATGCAAATCGAAGTGACCGGCGCATCGAAGTACGCGCAGAAGGCCACCGTCGCGCCATCGGATGTGACCGTCGTCAGCGCTGACGATGTACGTCGATTCGGTTGGCGAAACCTTGCCGATGCCCTGCGTTCGGTCCGTGGCTTCTACCTGACCAACGATCATACCTATCAGTATGTCGGCATGCGCGGCTTTTCGCCGCCGGGCGACCTGGACAATCGCATCCTGTTCATGATCGACGGCATGCGCGTCAATGACAATGTGTATGACAGCGTTATGCTGGGCGAGACTTTTCCGCTGGACATCGATCTGGTCGAGCGCATTGAAATCGTCCGTGGCCCCGGTTCATCGATCTATGGCGGCAACGCGATGTTTGGCGTGATCCATGTCATCACCCGTTCGGGGCGCGATCTCGACGGCTTTGAAATCGACGGCGGGGCCGCTTCGCGACGGACATTCGATGGCCGAATCAGCATGGGCCGGGCCAGCGGCAAGTCCGAATGGCTTGTTTCGGCGAGCCATGGCAACAGCGGCGGTGGCAGCTATCAATTTCCCGATATCGCGCCGGGCATCACCACCACGAGACAAACCGATGCAGAAAGCTGGAAGCGTTTCTTCGGCAAGCTCAGCGTCAATGACTGGCATACCAGCCTGATCTACGGCGAGCGCCAAAAGCACGTACCGACCGGCGCTTACGGAACCATCATCAATGATCCGAACCATCAGGAAAATGATCGCTTCCTTCTGAGCGAGGTCAGCAATTTATTGCGCTTCGATGACCGGCAGAACCTGTTCATCCGTGCCTTTGCCGGCCAGTACGACTACTTCGGCCAATGGCCCAACGACAATACTGCCATCGCGGACGACGGTCGTCCTTACGTACTTGGACACAGCAATGTAAACGGCCGCTGGTGGGGGGCCGAAAGCCGTTATACGGCAGCGTTCGGGTCGCAGCAGCGCTTGATTGCAGGCCTGGAATATACGAGCGATCAGGCTGACTATGATTATGCGGAACTACCGGCAGGCTACGCCCAAACAGTTCAAGGCACGACGCGGCATCTCGGCCTCTACGCGCAAGATGAAGTTGCCATCACGGAGGAAACCAGCCTGACCTGTGGCTTTCGCCGCGACAAGGCGAGTGGCTTCGCTTCCCGGTGGAGTCCGCGCCTGGCACTCGTTCACCAATCCGACACGGCAACCACGGTCAAGATTCTCTACGGAACGGCATTTCGCAATCCCGGCTTTTTCGAGCGGATAAACACTTATCAGGTACTCAAGCCAGAGCAGATTCAAACCCTGGAAGGCGTTTGGCAACACCGGTTCGGCGCAAGCATGAGCCTGCAGACCAGTATCTTTGAAAATCGGGTCAAAGATCTCATCCAGACTGACGATACCGGCACCGGCATCAATGGCGCATTGCTGACCGCCCGCGGAGCGGAAGTGGAATGGGAGGCGCACTACCAGAAAGACGCCCGACTGCGAATGAGCTATTCCCTGCAGAAGGTTCGACAAAACGGTGTGACACCTGACAACGCGCCGATGCAAATGTTGAAAGCCAATTTCAGTCTGCCCTTGAACAAAGCCTGGACCGCCGGTATCGAGACACAGGCATTGAGCCGCCGCCAGACCGCGAGCAGTACGGCGAACGTTGGCGCTTACTCGATTGCCAATCTGACGCTGGGATATCGCCCGGCAAAGAACAGCTGGTCGGTGACCGGTTCGATCTACAACCTGTTCGACCGGCACTACAGCGATCCGATCTCGATAGATACGTGGATTCACGATTATTACGGCGTCGATCGGGACCGACTGGCCCAGGACGGTCGCTTATACCGCCTCAAGTTCGAGTCGCATTTCTGATGGCTTTGAAATATCTGTTGCTCGGCCTGATTGCGATTTTCTGGACGGCGTTGTCTTGCACGTTCAGTCCGCCGGCGCTGGCCAGCGATGCCGAAATCAAAGCCGCCTTCATCTACAACATCATCAAATACACGAACTGGCCTGAGAATGCGCTGCCGCGCGATAGCCAATTGATATTGTGTTATGTCGGTGCCACCTCGCCGCTCAGCGAGTCCATCGCCAGCCTTCACGGCAAGCATGTGGATACGCACCCGGTAGCAGTCCGCAATACCACGCGCCTGGACGCGCTCGAGTCCTGCCATGTCGTCGTTCTCGGCCAGGATATCGGTATCGATAGCTTGCGTCAGATCCGGCTGCCGTTTGCGCTTACCTTAGGCGAGGGCGAAAGCTTCATCGACGCCGGTGGCAGTATCGGACTCTTCCCGCTTGGCGGGCGTATTCGCTTCGACGTTAATCTGGATGCCTCGCACGCAAATGGCATTAAGATTTCGGCCTATCTGCTCAGGCTGGCGCGTAATGTGCGGGGACAGCAATAATGGCTATCCTCGCGAAGTTGACCACCCTGCATTACGTACTGAAAAGATCGCTTCAAGCCTGGTTCGACCGGCAAACCATCCGCCGGAAACTATTGCTGTTCAGTTTATTGACGATACTTTTGGCCGGCTCGCTGGCGGCCACATTACTGGTCCTCTTCGTCTGGAATCACGCCTCAAGGAATGCCTTTCAGGATGCGATGGTCAAAGGGGAAATCGTTGCCGAGAACCTCGGACCGGCATTGCAGTTCAACGACCCCAATACTGCCCTGGAAATCCTGCGCGGCTTTGCCCGGGATGAGACGGTCGTTCAGGCCCGCATCCTTGATGTGAAGGGAAACGTTGTCGCCGACTACCGCACAGCGCGTTCAGACGAAGAGAGGTTGTCGGTCAGTACGATGAGCAAGGGGCGCAATGGCTCTCGTCTCAAGCTCGATATCCCGATCAAGCGCCAAGGCGATGCCCTTGGCATTCTCGAGATGGCTGTCGATACGTCATTCGTCTATGCCGAAATTGCCGGGGCGCTATTCGCTGTCGCGATAGCGATCCTCGCGTCGCTCCTGGTCGGCACTTATGTGGCGCGCCGCTTGCAGCGTTCGATCACCAACCCGCTCGAACATCTGGTTGGTGTGATGCAATTGGTATCGGAAAAAAGTGACTACAGCCAGCGCACCGAGATTGGTTCTGGCGATGAAGTCGGTATTCTGGGTAAGCAATTCAATCGAATGATCGATCAGATTCAGGCACGCGACCTTGTCGTTGCCCGTGAATTATCTGAGCGGCAACGTGCCCAGGCACAACTCCGCAAGCTTTCCCAAGCGGTGGAACAAAGTCCTGAAAGTATCTTCATCACGGATTTGCACGGGCGTATCGAATACGTCAATGAATCCTTCGTGCACAACTCAGGATATGGCTATGACGAGGTAATAGGACAGAATCCACGCATGCTTCAATCGGGGAAGACGCCAAAGGAGCGTTATGCCGACTTGTGGAATACGCTGAGTCTTGAGCGGATATGGCGGGGCGAGTTGGACAACCGTCGCAAGGATGGCAGCGACTATGTCGTATTCGCGATCATAACGCCGATCCATCAGGACGATGGACACGTCAGCCACTACGTGGCAGTCCAGGAAGACGTCACGGAGCGGAACCGGAACGCCAAGGAACTTGAACGTTACCGGCACCAGCTCGAGGAATTGGTCAATCAGCGAACTGCCGAGTTGAAGTTGGCGAACCGCAAGCTGCTCGATACCCAGTTCGCGATGGAAAGCGTCGGCATCGGCATTCATTGGGTAGATGCCGACACCGGTCGCTTCATTTATGTGAACCAATATGCCGCTGAAATGCTGGGGTATACGGTCGAGGAAATGCTCAAACTGCGGGTGCCGGATATTGCGCCGAATCGGCAGGATACCGAATTCAAACTTGCCGCCGAGCGCTTTCAAGCGCAAGGCCAGGCACAGTTCGAAACCATCAACCGGACCAAGGACGGCCGAATTATTCCTGTTGAATTGAACATCTTTTACCTTGCCGGGAGTGACGATGCGCCGCCGCGTCTCATCACCTTCTCAAGGGATATTACGCAGCGCAAGGAAGTCGAGCTGGCGCTGGTGCGGGCGAAAGAGACGGCCGAGGAGGCCACTCAGGCCAAGAGCGCCTTCCTGGCCAATATGAGCCATGAGATTCGCACGCCGATGAACGGCATTCTCGGCATGGCGCATCTGATGCGGCGCGGCGGTGTCACTGCCAGGCAAGCCGATCAACTGGACAAGATTGCCGCTTCTGGCAACCACCTGCTGCACATCATCAACGACATTCTCGATCTCTCCAAGATCGAAGCAGGCAAGCTGGTCCTGGAAGAAAAGGAATTCGAGCTGGCGGACATGATCAACGGCGCGCGGGCGATCATTGGCGATGCCGTCACTGCCAAGGGCTTGAAGTTTCTTATTCGCATGGCCGCGGTTCCGCATGCGCTATGCGGCGACGCAACCCGGCTATCGCAGGCGCTGGTCAATTTTCTCGGCAACGCCGTCAAGTTTACTGAAAGCGGCAGTATCACGCTCGCTGGCAGCCTCATCGAAGAGACCGAAGAAAATTATTTGCTGCGCTTCGAAGTCACCGACACCGGCATCGGCATACCGCTTGAGCAGCAAAGTCGGCTCTTCGAGGCTTTCGAGCAGGCGGACAAGTCGACGACCAGAAAGTATGGCGGTACCGGCTTGGGATTGGCGATCGCGCGGCGCATTGCCCAGTTGATGGGTGGCGAGGTCGGGGTCGAAAGTAGTCCCGGTCAGGGCAGCCGGTTCTGGCTTACCGCCCGGCTCGGCAAGGGCCATGAGCATCCGGAAAATTCTAAAGTCCTGTCCGGGGAAAATGCCGAAGCCATTCTGCGGCGCGAGCATCGCGGCAAGCGCGTGCTGCTTGTCGAGGACGACCCCATCAATCGGGAAGTGGCGCAGCTGCTGCTGCAGGATGTCGGTCTCGCACCCGACCTGGCCGAAGACGGCGCACAGGCGCTGGCCATGGCAGAACACACGGACTACGCAGTCATTCTCATGGACATGCAAATGCCGAAACTGGATGGCCTTGAGGCGACACGTGCGATTCGCAAACTCCCTGGCAAGGCAGCGCTGCCTATTGTCGCCATGACTGCCAATGCTTTCGTCGAAGACAGTGCGAAATGCCGGGCAGCCGGAATGAACGATTTTGTTGCCAAGCCGGTTGATCCGCAGACTTTGTTTGCCACACTAGCAAAGTGGCTGGGCGAACCGCCCGGCTAACTGGCTCACTAACTGACCGGCTGATAAGTGCGCTAGCGCACGGACGAAAGAGAAGAATCTTCATACCGTGCACACCTTGAGAACCTCGTCGAGCCGGCCAGTCAGGAACATCGCGTTGGCAAAGCGATCTTTGTCGCACTGGTGACACCGGATAGCCGCGGCTGGACGGAAAGTCCCCTGCAAGCACAACCTGGTCAATTCGTCATGTTCGAAGAAAGCGATTCATCAACGATCAGCGCCCGACTGCCCGATCCGCAGGTTTCCAGTACGGTTGGCGCTGGCAGCACTTCGAACGCCGGCGCAGCGAAGCCGGCAAACGCCGCCACTGTCGCGGCCACACTGTTCTGAACCACGGCGGTTTTGCTCGCGCGGCCCAGTAACGCCATCCCATGTCGCCAATCTGCGCCTTATCGTTTGTTCGGCCCGATGCCGCGCCAGCCTTTGACCGGCGGGCACGCTTTTACCGCTTGGCGGTGGTGTCCCTGAATGCAATTTGGCTAACGGCATGCACGTCGCCAGCCGCGCAACGCGATCCCCTGCTCTCCTTCGAGGTGCCCGCAGTCTGGTCTATCAAGCCTGTCCCGACGTCGCCTGACGCCGCTCCGCTGGCGGAATGGTGGCGGCGTTTTGACGACCCGTTGCTCGATACCCTGGTGACCCATGCGCTGGAAAACAATACCAATGTCAAGACCGCCCAAGCCACACTGCGCCAAGCTTGGGCATTACGCGACGTTGCGGCGGCTGCCTTGTGGCCGTCGCTTGGCGGCTCGGCCTCGGCACAGCACGGTACTGCCGGTGGGCACAGCACCGGCAACAACTTCCAGGCCGGCGTAAATGCCAATTGGGTTCCCGACGTCTTTGGCCGAAATCGCAGTGCCTTGAATTTTTCCATCGCTACCGCCGAAGCCAGCGCCGCCAGTCTGGGTGATGTGCAGGTTTCGATCGCAGCCGAAGTGGGCTTGAGCTACATCGCCTTGCGCAGCGTCCAGGCGCGCTTGGGCATCGCCAGGGCAAACCTCGTCAGCCAGCAGGAGACGCTGCAGATCGCCCAGTGGCGCCAGCAGGCGGGCCTGGTCACGGCGCTCGAGGTCGAGCAGGCGCGCGCCTCCGCCGAGCAGACCAGCGCGCTGTTGCCGACGCTGCAAGCGGCCATCGAACAGAACCGTCATGCGCTGGCGGTGCTGACCGGCCAGCCGCCCGTCGCACTGGCAACGCTGCTCGCTGCGGATAGACCTGTGCCGCAGGCTGAGGCCGACCTCGCCTTGAGCATTCCGGCGGAAACGCTGCGGCAACGAGCCGACGTGCGCGCCGCCGAACGCAAGGTAGCGGCGGCGCTGGCGCGTGTCGAGCAGGCCGACGCGGAGCGCCTGCCAAGCTTCGCGCTGGGCGGCTCGCTCGGCCTCAACGCGCTGACCCTGGGCACCCTGAGCAACGGCGCATCGGTGGTGACTTCGCTGGTCGCCAGCATGGCCGCGCCGATCTTCGATAGTGGCGCCGCACGCGCCCAGGTACGCGCCCAGCAGGCCGCCTTCGATCAGGCGCGGCTGGCTTACGAAACAACGGTGCTGACCGCGCTCAAGGATGTCGAAGATGCGCTGATCGCTTTGCAAGGCGACCACCAGCGCCTGACGAGCCTGGGCAACGCCGGCGATGCCGCCGCCACCGCCGCACTGCTGGCACGCCAGCGCTACAGCAGCGGCCTGGTCGATTTCCAGGTCGTTCTCGAAACGCAACGCACGCAACTGAACGCGCAAGACAGCCTGGCCAGCGCCAAGGGCGATCTCAGCAGCGACCACGTGCGTCTATACAAGGCGCTCGGTGGCGGCTGGCGTCGCGAGTCCGACTTTGATACCGAAGCAAGAGCGAACCGGACCTTGACACCATGACGACGCCCGATACCGATGAAGAACCGCCCCTGATGAATCAGTCCTTGCAAGCGCCCTCGCCAGTCGCAGAAGACTCACCCAAGACCGACCTCGCCGCCCTGCTGGCCGAACCGACTTTGACTTCCTGGTACCGTCGTCCGGCGCTGTGGGCAGGCGTGGTGCTGGCGCTGCTGATTGCCGGCGGCATTTGGTTGTGGCTGGCACGCCAGGCACAAAACGCAGCACCAAGCTACAACACGCAGATCGTTGCGCGCGGCAACCTGACCCTCACGGTCACAGCCAACGGTACGATCCAACCCACCCGGACGATCAGCATCGGCAGCGAGCTCTCGGGCACGGTGCTCAAAGTCAATGTTGACGTCAATGACAAGGTCAAAAAGGGTGACGTGCTGGTCGTGCTCGACACCGCCAAGTTGCGCGACCAGATCCTCCGTTCCGGCGCGGCGCTGGCCGCCGCAAAAGCGAAAGTGGCGCAGACGACCGCGACCATCAATGAGGCCACGACGAACTTGTACCGGCTCGAAGACGTCGCCGCGCTGTCGGGCGGCAAGGTACCGTCCAAGTTGGAGCTCGACACAGCCCGCGCGATTCTGGCGCGTGCCATTGCCGACGAAGCCAGCGCGCTGGCCGGCGTAAGCGAAGCCGAGGCGGCACTTTCCACAGATCAGATCAATCTTTCCAAGGCATCGATCAGCGCGCCGGCGGACGGCGTGGTGCTGACGCGCAACGTCGACCCGGGCAATGCCGTAGCCGCTTCGCTGCAAGCGGTAACGCTTTTTACGGTGGCCGAAGACCTGACCAAACTGCGCCTGTGGGTCTACGTCGATGAAGCCGACGTCAGCGCCGTGAAAGTTGGCCAGGATGCCACTTTTACCGTCAGCGCCTACTTGAGCCGAAACTTTCCGGCGCGCATTACTCGCGTCGGATTTGGCTCGACCATCACCGACGCCGTGGTCACTTACTTGACCTACCTCAATGTGGATAACACGGACCTGAGCTTGCGACCGGGTATGACCGCCACTGCATCGATCATCGCCACGGAACGCAAGGACGTGCTGCTCGTACCCAACACCTCGCTGCGCTTCACGCCTACTGCGGCGGCGGAGCCGTCGGCCAACAAGAGCATCGCCGCCAACCTGCTCCCGCGCATGCCGAGCAACCGGACCCGCAAGTCGGCCGCGTCCGGCGCCAGCACTGCCTTGGCCAAGCAGGTCTGGGTGTTGCGCGATGGTGCCGCCGTGGCGGTGGCGGTGACGCCCGGCATCAGCGACGGCCGCATGACCGAGATCGCTGGCGGCGACCTGCAAGCCGGCATGCTGGTGATCACCGACCAGAAAAGCATGACAGCGAAATGAACGAGCCGCTGATCAGCCTGCGCGGCGTCGCCAAACGCTATGGCAGCGGCGCGGCCGAACTGATGGCGCTCAAGGGCATCGACCTCGACATCGGCCCCGGCGAGTTCGTCGCCATCAAAGGGCCGAGCGGCTCGGGCAAGTCGACGGCGATGAACATCCTCGGCTGCCTGGATACGCCCAGCGCAGGGCAGTACCTGTTCAAGGGTGCCCACGTCGAAACCCTGTCGCGCGACCAGCGGGCACGCTTGCGGCGGCGCTTTCTCGGCTTCGTCTTTCAGGGCTTCAATCTGCTGGCGCGCACCTCGGCCCAGGAGAATGTGGAGTTGCCGCTGCTCTACCGTGGCGACAGCGCCAGCGTGCGCCGCGCGGCCGCCACCAAGGCATTGCAGTCCGTGGGACTGGGCGGTTGGGAACAACACACGCCAGCCGAACTTTCGGGCGGCCAGCAGCAGCGCGTCGCCATCGCCCGGGCCATCGTCACCGCGCCGGCGGTGGTGCTGGCCGACGAGCCGACCGGCAACCTCGACACCCAGCGCAGCCACGAAATCATGGGCTTGCTGCTGGCGCTCAACCGCGACCACGGCATCACCGTGCTGATGG
>CAISUK010000336.1 GCA_903888645.1 uncultured Pseudomonadota bacterium
GATGCCGCTCCACTCGTCGGTCGGCTGCAGCGATTCGCCGATCGCTTCAATGTCTTCGTCATCGGCGACGACGAGGTGGGTGAGGACGCTCATGCCGGTCTTCTGCGTTACTGGCGGTTCGGTTGCACCGGCGCCATCGGCGTCAGTCGCCAGATCTCGGCGTTGTATTCGGCCATGGTGCGGTCGGTGGAGAATTTGCCGCTCGCCGCGGTGTTGAGAATGCTCATGCGCGACCATCGTTCGCGGTCGCGGTAGGCTGCCGCGGCACGTTCCTGGGCGTCGATGAAGGAGCGGAAATCGGCGGCCACCAGCCACGGATCATGGCGACTGCGGATGGCGCCGATGATCGGTTCGAACAAACCCGGTTCGAAACGATTGAAATGGCCGGACTCGAGCAGCGCCATGACACGTGTGAAATCGGCATCGGCAGCGATCAAGGCATTGGGATTGTAGTCGCGGCGCGCCTTTTCCACCTCCTCCGCAGTCAAGCCGAAGAGGAAGAAATTGTCGTCGCCGACTTCCTCGCGGATCTCGATATTGGCGCCGTCCAATGTCCCGATGGTGGCCGCGCCGTTCATCATGAATTTCATGTTGCCGGTGCCGGAAGCCTCCTTGCCGGCGGTGGAAATCTGCTCCGACAAGTCGGTCCCCGGGGCGATCAACTCCATTGCCGAGACACGGTAATTGGGCAGGAAAGCCACCTTGAGACGGCCGTCGATCTCATCGTCGCCGTTAACCACTTCCGCCACCTTGGAGACCAGGGTAATGATCCGCTTGGCAATGAAATAGCCAGGCGCCGCCTTGCCGCCGATCAGCACGCAGCGCGGCGTCCACTCGGCATCTTCGCCATGCTTCAGGCGCGCATACAGATGAATGACATGGAGAATGTTAAGCAGTTGCCGCTTGTACTCGTGGATGCGCTTGACCTGCACATCGAACAGCGCTTCCGGATCGAAGACGACGCCGCAGTCGCGCTGCACCAAGCTCGCCAGGCGAACCTTGTTGGCCCGTTTCACCGCTTGCCAGCGCTGGCGGAAGACGGGATCGTCGGCGTGCTTGGTCAGTTTGCGCAATTCATCGAGCTGCGTAACCCAGGCGGTGCCGATTGTTTCATCGAGGAGTTGCCGCAAAGCTGGATTCGCCGCTGCCAGCCAACGCCGCTGGGTGACACCATTGGTCTTGTTGTTGAATTTGTGCGGCCACAATTCGTAAAAATCGCGAAACAGGCCCTTCTGCAACAGTTCGGAATGCAGCGCGGCGACGCCGTTGACCGAAAAACTGCCGACGATGGCCAGGTAGGCCATCCGCACGTGGGGTTCAGGGCCTTCCTCGATCAGCGACATTCTGGCCAGGCGGGCGTTGTCGCCAGGCCAGCGTTTTGAAACCTCGTTGAGAAAACGGGCGTTGATTTCGTAGATGATGCTCAGCAGGCGTGGCAGCAATTGACCGAACAGCCGCACCGACCATTTTTCCAGCGCTTCCGGGAGCAGTGTGTGGTTGGTATAGGCCATGGTGTGGCGGGTGATCTGCCAGGCTTCTTCCCACCCCAAGTCGTACTCGTCGATCAGCAGGCGCATCAGTTCGGGTACGGCACAGCTCGGATGCGTGTCGTTGAGCTGGAATGCGTTCTTTTCGGCGAACTGGCTGAAGTCGCGTCCGTGGTGCATCTCCCAGCGCTCCAGGACGTCCTGCAGACTGGCCGAGGCGAGGAAGTACTGCTGGCGCAGCCGCAATTCCTTGCCGTTCTCGCTGGCGTCATTGGGATAGAGCACCATCGTGATGTTCTCGGCAGCGTTCTTCGCCGACACCGACTCGGGATAGGAACCGGCGTTGAACTCTCCGAGATCGAACTCGTCGGTGGCCGCCGCGCTCCACAGTCGCAGCACGTTCACCGTGTCGTTGCGGTAACCCGGAATCGGCGTATCGAAGGGCACGGCCAGGACGTCGTGACTATCCACCCAACGGGATCGCTGCTGGCCGCTCGCATCGCGGTAGAACTCGCTGCGGCCACCGTACTTGATGCGCCGGGTGTGTTCCGGCCGCTCCAGTTCCCACGGGTTGCCATCGCGCAGCCAGTGGTCCGGTTCCTCGACCTGGCTGCCGTTTTCCATGTGCTGCCGGAACATACCATAGGCGTATCTGATGCCGTAACCCATGACCGGCAGCTGCAAGGTGGCGCAGCTATCCAGAAAGCAGGCGGCCAGGCGGCCGAGGCCGCCATTGCCGAGGCCGGCGTCGCTCTCGCTGTCGATGATTTCCTCGAGGTTCAAGCCGAGCCGACGCAGCAGCGCTTCAGTGGTCTCGCCGAGGTCGAGATTGAGCAGCGCGTTGTTGAGCGTCCGCCCCATCAGAAACTCGAGCGAAAGATAATAGGCGTGCTTGGCGCCGCTACCCTCGTAGGCGGAACGGGTTCGCTTCTGTCGCTCCATCAAGCGATCGCGCAGCGCCAGTACCAGGGCATGGTGCGGGTAGCGGGAGGAACGACAATACTTGTCGCGGCCGAGAAAATTGCCGAAGTAGCGGCGGATATCCAGCGCCAGCGTTTCCTGATCCATGCCGAGCGGCGGTAACTCATAAAGCTCGCTCGCCAAGTTGCTGGTCTGTGGCGCATTGTGGCGCGCGGCCGGTTTACTGTTCTGATCCATAAATGTATTTTGATTTACCTTGAACGGGTTTGTGCCTTTGAAGAACGGGATCATTATACGAGCCGCGCCGGCCAAGGCGTTTTTGCTGGTGAGGGCGTTTCGCGCTGGCATTTCTTCGGTAGCAACAGCATCCGGCGAGCATCAACATGCTCCGAAAACGCTGCGACTGACCTTCAGGCACAATTCCCGCACCGATCCCGCTGGCAATAATTGACCCAATGCTGCACATCACCTTTGCAAACCGCTTCGAAACCCTGCGCGACGCGTTGCTCGATGGCGTTGCCACTGTGCCGGCATCGCCATTCGCTGCGGAACAGATCATCGTGCCAAGCAGCGCGTTGCGGCGGACGCTGGCGCTGGCGATGGCTGAACGCTTTGGCATCTGTGCCAATGTGGAATTTTCCTTTCTGGCGCAATGGCTGTGGCGGCAGATCGCCAAGGTGCTGCCCTCGGTTGCTGCGGAATCTCCGTTCGCCTCGCCGGTACTCGCCTGGCGGATTTTCCAGATCTTCGACGACGGCGCCTTTGTTTGTCGATTTCCGAGACTGGCAAGCTATTTGGGCCGGGCCGACGCGGTTGTTCGCCTGGACCTGGCGACAAGAGTAGCGGGATTGTTCGAGCAGTACATGACTTATCGACCGGGCTGGCTCGCCGAATGGTCGGAGGGTCGACCGACCGCCATCGGCAACTCGATGGCATCGACTGCCGGGGATCTCGCCTGGCAGGCGGAACTCTGGCGCCGCATCATGACGGAGCTTGGTGCGGAACGGGAACATCCCGCCTCGCGCTTCCTGCGCACCGTCGAGGCGATCGGTTCTGACGCGCCCAACCAATTCGGGCTGCCCGAATCCGCCCACGTCTTCTGCCTGCCGACGATGCCGCCCCTTTACATCGACCTGCTGCGGCAACTGGCACGATGGGTGGATCTGCGCCTTTATGTCCTCAACCCGTGCCGCGAATACTGGTTCGAAATTGTGGACCGCAAGCGGCTCAGTTACCTTGCTGTCAAGGGTGAGGCGACCTATCACGAATCCGGCAACCGCTTGCTGGCCGCCTGGGGCAAGCAGACTCAGGCGCACATCGAACTCCTTCTGGAAAACGCCCAGGATGCGATCATCGACGATGGTGGCTTTGTCGAGGCTCCCACAGAGACAATGCTGGCGCAGGTACAGAACGCCATTCTGAATCTGAACGACATCGTTCCTGGCAGCATTGATCCTGCGCCCGATGACCGCAGCATCGAGATCCACGTTTGTCACTCCCTGACCCGGGAGCTCGAAGTCTTGCAAGACCAGTTGCTGGCCCTGTTTGCGTCGCCAAATCCGCCGTTACCGTGCGAAATTCTGGTCGTCACGCCTGACCTCGAAGCCGCCGCACCCTTGGTCGATGCGGTTTTAGGCAACGTCGCGCGCGACCGTTTCATCCCGTACTCTGTCAGTGGTCGCGCTCGCAGCACCATCAATGGGCCGGCTCGCGCGCTCCTTTCTCTGCTCTCCCTCGTCATCTCCCGATTCCCGGCGAGCGCACTGTTCGACCTGCTGCAGCAGCCTATCGTCAGACGGCGGGCGGGTCTCTCCAGCGACGATCTCGAAACGATCCATGGCTACCTGCAGGACGCCGGCATTCGCTGGGGTATCGATGGCCGACATCGGGGCGAATACGATCTGCCCGCTTTCGATCGCTACAGCTTCGATGACGGAATACAGCGGCTGTTTCTCGGCTATGCCCTGCCTGGCGGCAGCAGCGATCCTTGGCATGAGCGGCTTCCGGCGGGAAATGCCGAGGGCTCGGCGGCGGTGGTCCTCGGACTTTTTGCGCGATTCTTCGATGACTTGGTCCGGCTCCGCACCGATCTTGCGCCGCCCAAGCTGCCGGCGGGCTGGATGAAGTCGCTGCATGAAATCCTGGACGATTTCTTTGCGCCGGATGCTGCTGACATTGACGACCTCGGCGAACTCCGCGCCGCGATTCGCGAACTCCACGACAACATGGTTCGTGGCGGGATCGCAGCTCCCATCCAGCTCGAGGTGGTTCGCACTGCGCTGGCAGCCTTGCTCGACGATCCGGCCCGCGGCGGCGTGCCGACGGGAAGCGTGACCTTCTCTTCCATCAGCAGCCTGCGCAACCTGCCGTTTCGCATCGTCTGCGCGATCGGTCTCAATGACGGTGCCTATCCGACGACCTCGCGCCCTGCGGAATTCGATCTGATGGCCGTCAGCCCGCAGCGCGGCGACCGGCAGCGCCGCGTCGATGAGCGCAACCTTTTTCTCGACCTCGTCCTCGCTGCGCGCGAGCAACTTTATCTCAGTTATACGGGCCGCAGCGTTCGCGATAACGCGCCGTTGCCGGCTTCAGTCCTGGTCTCGGAATTGATCGAGACATTGGTGCCGGCAATCGCCGCCGACCCGACTGCGGCGGAATCAAGAGCCGAAGCATTGCAGCGCATCGTCGTCGAGCATCCGTTGCAGCCGTTTTCACCAAGGTATTTCGAGCGCGATGCCGATCCGCGATTCCGCAGCTTCAATCGCGAGTTGTGCGAAGCCCTGCGCTATGGAATGACTGAATTGAGAGAGGCGTCTGCGGCGGAATCCGTTGCAACCGAAACTGAAAATGCCGATGAAGAAGTTGACGAGGAACGCGGCAGCGAACCAGCCGGGCGATTCTTCAGCGCACCGCTGATCCCACCGGGCGATGAGTGGAAGGAAGTCCGCCTCGATACCTTCATCCGGTTATTCCGCAATCCCTGCCGGTTTCTGCTGCGTGATCGACTAGGCATCAATCTTGCCGAGGCTGCGGACGAATTGTCTGATGACGAGCCGTTCCTGCCTGACTTCGGCGGACGTCAGGCGCTTGCCGAGCGCCTGCTGCCGCAACTCCGCGACGGCATGGATGATGTCGAGCTGCGCCGTCTCGCGCTCGCCGGTATCGAGTATCCGCCGGGAACCTTCGGCGAACTGGCGCTCGACCGGGAACTGCAAGCACTCAAGGAGTATGCGCAGTCGGTTGAGGCGGCCACGGCCGCCCCGTGTCTGCCACCAATTCACAGCACGCTCGACTTCAATCTGGCCGGCGAGACGTGGCAACTCACCGGCGCATTCAGCGATCTGCGCGCCAACGGTCTGGTACGCCAGCGCTACGACGATACTCGCGCCACGGACTACCTTACCGGATGGCTCTACCATTTGTTTCTCTGTGCAGCGCAGCCAGCCGGCGCCGATCGCGAAACCCATTGGCTGTCGAGGGATGGGTGGTATCGCCTGCACGCCTGCGATGAAGCGCAAGACTTTTTGGCAACACTCATGACGCTCTATCGCCGCGGCCATTGCGAGCCGCTGCACTTTTTCCCGAAATCGGCGTGGAAGTTTATCGCCGGCGATCACAATTATGCCAAGGCCGAGGCGGCCTGGCGGGCCACGGCCGACAAGCCCTGGGGAGAGGAAAAGGACCCGGCTTTTCGACTGGCGCTGCGCGGTATAGTCAATCCGCTCGATAGCGATTTCGCCGATTGCGCCGAAGCCGTGTTTGGTACGATGTTCCGCTATCTGGAGGATCCCCGGCTTGACTGATTCCGCTGAACTGGATGTCTTCCGCGAACTGGATGTCTCCCGTTGCGCGCTCGACGGCATCAACCTCATCGAGGCTTCCGCCGGAACGGGCAAGACATGGAACATTTGCGGACTCTATTTGCGCCTGCTGCTCGAACGTCGGCTCGAAGTCCAGCAGATTCTGGTCGTCACCTTCACCAACTCGGCAACCGCCGAGTTGCGGGAACGCATCCGTCACAGGATTATCGAGACGGCTGAGTACGTGGCGAGCCGACTCGTGCCATCGGGCGACACTTTCGTTCCCGATCTCGTGGCTGAATTGTTCGATCGCCACGGGATGGACGCCACAGACATCGCCCGCCGTCTTGATCTCGCGCTGCAGACCTTTGACGAGGCGGCGATCTTCACGATTCACGGCTTCTGCCAGCGGGCGCTGGCCGATATGCCGTTCGCTGCCGGCATGCCCATGGCCATGGAC
>CAISUK010000337.1 GCA_903888645.1 uncultured Pseudomonadota bacterium
GTCGCCCCGAGTGTAACTGACTGATGCCTGCGGGCCGATCACAACCGCCACTCTGGTTCATCTACGCGCGGACCGAGTGTAACTGACTGATGCCTGCGGGCCGATCACAACATGCCACCGGCCGTGCGCCGGGGGCCGCGAAGTGTAACTGACTGATGCCTGCGGGCCGATCACAACAGTGATCCTGCTGCTATTGTCATTCCTACCAGTGTAACTGACTGATGCCTGCGGGCCGATCACAACATGAAGCGGGTGTGATTGCTGGTGTTGACAGTGTAACTGACTGATGCCTGCGGGCCGATCACAACACTGCCTACAACGCGCAGTCCTCACAGCTAAGTTCGTTGAGTGCCGCCAACAGTAGTCTCGCTGCGCAGGTCACGACACTTAAGACAAATGTCGGCACGATTCAGTCCAATTCAGTATTGGCGCTGAACGGCAAACTTGGGTTGAACGGCACGGCGGCGGTGTGTACCGGGGTGGATGTTCAGATAACGAATGGTTCGGGCAAAACGCAGGATGCAACCCCGGCCGGCTTCGGTGGCGGCAACCTCATCATCGGTTACAACGAACCGGACGCGAATGCGCGAGAGGTTTGCACGGATGGAAGCAGTGGGAATATCTCCCCCGGGAACTGCGTTCTTCCAGCGGTCTGGAAAGCAAATCAGCACACCGGTTACCACAATCTGGTTATTGGGTACGGCCACTCCTATACGAGCTACGGTGGCTTGGTAGTTGGTTCGTTGAACGCGATCAACAATGCATATGCGTCCGTCAGCGGCGGCACTTACAACGTTGCCAGCGGGAAATACAGCAGTGTTAGCGGCGGCTATTACAGCGCTTCCGATGGAGAGTCCAGCAGCGTCAGCGGCGGTGGGGGCAATTCTGCCGCAGCCACGGGCAGCAGCGTCAGCGGCGGCTTTTACAACACTGCCGGAGGATGGACCAGCAGCATTAGCGGGGGATGGAACGGTACTGCCAGTGGTACAGGGAGCAGCGTTAGTGGTGGCGATGGAAATATCGCTCTCGGAAACGGCAGCAGCGTCAGCGGCGGTCGTGGCAATACTGCCGAAGCCATTATTAGCAGCGTGAGCGGCGGAAGAACAGTCAACGACAACGTATATGGTAGCTGGGCGGCGGGCAGCCTTACTTCGCCTTAACATACTCAACGGTGGCGCTTCAGTAGCCGAAGCGCCCATTGACTAGACGTTGCAGCACCTCGCGTTCCTCGCTCGTCTCGACCTTGAGGTCACCCTCCTGCTCTTCGTCTTCCTCATGCACGGTGTCGCCCTGCAGCAAGCGCCGCGCGGTCGCCAGGCCCGCGTTAATGCTGGAGCATATGCGCTGCTCCATGAGGTTCTTCATGAAACCACTGCCCTTTCCACTCTTTGCCAGCGCCTTGCCGAAGGCGCGGGCCTCGCCGTAAGCCTGCTGTGGCATACCTTCCGGCCAGAAAGTACAATGGCATAATCATTTCTTGCCCCGATGGCCGGGCAAATTCCCCCCACATTTGGCCACTTCAAAATCCCCCACACTGAGGGACGTCTAGCGGTGCGCTAGGGCAACGTTGTCGACGTCGTTGGGGTTGTTTCCGGCAGGACGTTATCTTCGCCCTTCGAATCCGCCGACCGAAAACAGACGACTATCCTCGAAGCGACGGGTGAAGCGTTCCCCGAAGATCAGACTTGACTGCGATGCTCCGCTTCCCAACCTTTGATCGCCAAGCCAACAATGCGTGGAATCAGGTAGCGTCCGGCCTCATAGTAAGACACCATGCGCCGGGTGACGCCAAGTGCCAGCGCGGCATCAGACAGCGACAGCCGGTTGCGCGCCCGCCAGGCGGCAAACTCGCCAATGGGGGTTGCCTCTCCGGCCTGTTCGCGGGCCATGCGCCAAAGCGTATCCGTGCCAATCTCCGCACCATTGGGCCAGATCAACGACCAGCCATCTTCACCGACGGCGCAGGCAGCAAACGTAGCAGCTTTATCCAGCGCAGCAAGTCCGGCAAGATCGGCGATCAGGGGGGCGAGGCCAGCTCGGTCCACTTTGCCGCTGCCCCACGTAATGTCGACCGCTTTCTTGCCGCTAACAGCCACGTTAGTGATGTTCAGTTGCTTCATCGCTTTGCTCCTCGTTCAATCCATGTTCGCATGATGGCTTCACGGTTGGCCTCTATCCATGCACGGGCCTCCGCCAGTGTCTTGGCATCGACACGCCCCTTGGCTGTTAACGTAGCCACCTCGATGGACACCTTGAGCCCCGGTCCAAGTAGATGCACATGCGCAGGAGGATGGCCGCCGAAAAACATCACAATCCTGGCGCTTTTGAAGCGGTAAAGGGTGCTGTCCATAGACTGAACCCTAGTGAAGCAGCTTCACCGAGTCAAGCGAAACAATTCAAGCAGGGGAATTACCAGCCAGTAGGCCATCCGTGAATCGGACGGCGTATCGTTTGTTGCGCTGGCGTCAATTGGTCGCCGGGGCTCGACATCCAGATTATCCTGAAGACCTTATTGGTCGTCTGGAAAAAATGCATACTGATTACCGACCGCTTCCGACCTTCCAGCGTGCCTGGCAGTTCGTCACACCTCCACACCCACTCAAGCGCTTTCCAGTTGCTCGCCGCGGAAGCAGTAACCCGAACCACGTACGGTTTCAATCAATCCATCCAGCCCGCTTGGCCGCAGTGCCTGACGCAGCGCGCGAATGTGTGCATCGACGGTGCGGTCCTGGACATACACCTGATCGCCCCATAGCTTGTCGAGCAGCTTTTCGCGGCTGAAAATTCGGCCTGGATGTGTGGCAAAAAAATGCAGCATGCGAAATTCGATGGCGCCGAGATCGATCGTGTGCCTGCCTGCGCTGATCCGTCGCATCGCCGGATCGACCCGCAATCCGGCAATTTCGACGAGTTCGTCGGTTGTTTGCGGTGCCCGCCGGCGCAACTGTGCCTTGATGCGGACAAGCAACTCGGGCGGAGAAAATGGCTTGCGCATATAGTCGTCGGCGCCGACCTCGATCACGGCCAACAGGTCGCTTTCACGTGCCCGCGACGTCAGCATGATGATCGGAATCTCGCGAGTGCGCAGATCGGCGCGCAGTCGCCGCACCAGACCCACACCGGTGGCGTCGGGGAGCACCCAGTCGAGCAATACCAGATCCGGAAGCGCCGTGCCGATCGCCGCTTCGGCCCCCGCAATACTGCCGGCGCAGCGCACCCGATAGCCGGCCCGCTCCAGATTGGCGGCGATCATGCGTTGCGTGATCGGTTCGTCTTCGACAATAAGAATTTCGCTATTCATGGTGACAAGTTCCCCTTAAAAGCGCTGCCATTCGCAGCAGAAAGTTGTTGTGTCGACGTCGGCCCTGCTTCATCGAACTTGGCTGGTTCCGGATAAGACCGCCCTTGCCGATGCGTTTCGCACCACATTGATAGAAGCGTTGCTGGCAATGACTTCAGCGGACATGCTGACGAGTTCCCTTTGCAACTGCACAACTTCTCGTTCAAGCTGGGCGAAGCAGGCTTCCATTCGCTGCCGATCCCCCTTCATGACAAACGCTTCGAGACTATTTACTGTGTCCACCAGCGCGTCGGCCGAGAGGCTGCGGAACATTCCCGCCAGGGTATGAATCGCGTAGTCGAACCCCTTGGCGTCCCTGACTTCCAGTGCGTTGCGTGCGCTGGCCATGAGCTGGGCGCCTTTGTCGAGGAACATGGCGGTTATTTCTTCGAGTAATCGCTGGTCGCCGCCGACGCGCTCGAGCAATGAATTCCTGTCGAGTATCGGCTGTGCCTGTGCCGGAACGCAGCGCTCGATGGCAGCCCGCAAGTCGGCGATTCGGACGGGCTTGACCAGATAGCCGTCCATCGCCGCTGCCAGACAGCGTTCATGCTGATGCGGCATGGCGTGGGCACTCAGCGCAACGATGGCAACATGCTTGCCGGTCATCAGCTCGTTGCGGCGAATCATGGCCGCAGTTTCGACGCCATCCATCACCGGCATCTGCATGTCCATGAGCACCAGGTCGAAATGCCGGCCTTCGAGCGCGGCGAGTGCCGCGACGCCGTTGTCCGCTACCGCGACGCGATGCCCGGCCTGCTTGATGACTTGCTGCGCGAGCTTGCTGCTCAGCGGATCGTCCTCGACCAAAAGGATATCAAGCACCCGGTCGCGCATCCGATCAATTTCCCGACCGGCGCTGTCTTTGTCCAGCGCGGGAGAAACGCCCGCCGTCTTGCCGCGGTTGCAGGTCGCGCCGATCACCGCCTGCAATTCCGACGGTTTGACTGGCCTGGTCAAGCGGATATGCGCTGTCGCGGCCGGTTCATCGATCTGTTCCATTCGTCCGGCCAAGGAATCGAGTACCACCAGCGATTTGACGCAGACAGCGGAACTCGCTTGCATTTGCGCCGCGACAAATCCGTCATGCATTTCGGCGAGATCGTGGTGGACAAAGGCCACATCGTAGGGCCGGCCCATCCTCCCGGCGCGAGCGATCGCTTGCATGGCGTCCATGGCATCGCTCGCCGCGTAAACATCGATATTCCATTGCCGTAACGTATTCGCCAGAAATCGCCGACTGACCGGATGAGGTTCTGCCAGCAGCACACGCAATCGGCCAAAATCGGCAGCCGGGCTGGCCTTTGCCGCTGCCGGCTCCTTTAGGCGAAGCGTGAATTGAAAGGCACTGCCCTGTCCCGGCTCGCTTTCAACGGCGATGCTGCCGCCCATCGCTTCGACCAGACGCGCGGCGATCGCCAGGCCAAGGCCGGTACCGCCATACCGGCGCGAAGTCGACGCATCGGCCTGCACAAACGGCGCGAAGATCGTCTTGAGCTTTTCTGCGGCAATGCCAATGCCGCTGTCGCTTACCGCGAAATGCAGGGTTCTCGCGCCCTCGCCTCGCGTCAGTTGCCGCACCCGGACCAGTACCTCGCCACGCTCGGTGAACCTGATGGCATTGCTGACCAGGTTGACGATGACCTGGCGCAAGCGAATCGGGTCGCCGAGCCAGGCATCGGGCGTTTCCGGAGCAATGTCATAGGCGAGTTCCAGGCCCTTCCTGTGAGCATCGATGGCCATCATTTTCAGCGTATCGCCGATGCTCTCGCGCAGCGAGAAAGGGATCGCCTCTACCACCAATTGACCCGCCTCGATCTTTGACAGATCCAGGATATCGTTGGTCACATCAAGCAACGCGGCCACGGAGAGTTTCCCCAATGCAAGGTACTCGCGCTGTTCTGCAGTCAGGTTTGTCTCGAGTGCGAGTTCCAGCATGCCAAGAATTCCCGTCATCGGCGTGCGCACCTCGTGGGTCATATTGACCAGGTATTCGGTCTTGGCCAGATTGGCCGCCTCTGCCTTAAGCAGCGAGGTGTGCAGGGCCCGATCGGCATGTTCGCGCCTGGCCATATCCCGGCGCAGCAATTCATTAGCCTCGATCAGGCACGCCGTCCGTTGGCGAACCATGGTTTCGCTATCGTTTCCTGCCCGGCGCTGCTGCGCCTGCGGATTCTGCCGGGGGATGCCGGCAAGATCCGCGACCATGGCCTGCAAGCGCTGCGTATCGACCGGCTTGGCGAGGCAATTGGCGGCGCTGATCCCGATACTGTCGTTCACCGGCAGCGCCGGGTCGGAAGTAGACGTGAGAAAAATGATCGGGATGCGGCGGGAGTGCTCCACCTGGCGAATCAAAGTCGCCACCTCGAAGCCGTCCATCTCCGGCATGCTCACGTCGAGCACGATGAGTGCGAACTCGGTCTTCAATAACTGGCGCAGCGCCGAAGTTCCGGAGGTCATCGACACTAGGTTGTACTTCGCGTTGCAATTCGCTGCGGCAAGCGCACGTTCGATGCAGGCGAGGTTCTGCAGGTCGTCGTCGACGACCAGGATATTGACATACGCTGACTGGTCGTCACCGGCCATCACCGCGATGCTCCCAGCGAGGCACGCAATAGCGAAAACAACTGTTCGATATTGACGGGCTTCTCGATCGTATCGAAAGCCCCTGCTTTGTCGAAGTTGCAAGTTTTCCCCGGCAACGCAGTCGCAGTCAGGGCAATGATCGGCAGCGACTTGAAGGCAGGGAGTTGACGGATGGCGCTGACCGCAGCAGCGTTGCCCTGACCCGCCATCGGCATATCGAGCAGAACGATGTCGGTATCCGGATTGCCGCGCAGCGCGGCAACCAGATCCTCGCCGCTCTCGGCATACGTCACCTGCACGCCCTGCTTTTCCAATGCCCCGGTGATGGCATAAACGATGCGCATATCGTCGCCAGCGAGCAGCACTTTTGCTCCCGCCAGCACATCGCTGTCGCCGGATTGCCAATTCTTCGGCTCGCGGCGTGGGTGCGGTTCCACGACGGCCGCCAAGCGCAGTTCAGCCATGCCATGGACCAGCATCGGCTGCTTGAATTCAGGAAAAGAGGCCAGCAGTTCGGCGCCTAGCGCGTAGATGGTCTGCGCATAGTCGACCTGTTGTACCGAGAGATTCTTGCCCGCATCGTCCGCCAGCAGTTTGGCCAGACTGACTATGGCATTCAGATTATTGCTTAGCTTGTCGCCAAGTCGGGCACTCAGTCGCGTACCCGGTTGCGTACCCGGTTGCGTACCCGGTTGCGGACTTGGTTGCACTCCTCTTTGCACATCACTTTGTGAACTTCTCTGCACCCCAATTTCGCGCGTTGCGCGCCCAAACCAATGCGCCTGCCGAGAAGACTGAGCTTCTGCCGGAATCGCTCCGAACTCGCCCGCGACGATGGCTCGACCATTTTGTTTGCCGCCAGGAACGGCCTGTATTCGTGGCGCACGCCGCCCCGCCTGCACGGCAATTCGCCCGTCTGCCACGCTGGCAAGCTGTCTGTTTTCAATAGTTCTGCGCATATCCAGCCCCTACTCTGTTCACACGTTCAAGCGCCACCTCTGCCGAGAGCGCATTCCGACCCGATTCGCCGACCAAAGCACCTGTTGCGAGGGCATTGTTGTCCGCCTGGGCCGAACGTTCTGTACGTTGCCACACACAGGCCAAAATTATTCGTTTTGGCGCCTCCTGCAGCGGAGCCGCCCGGCAAAGCCACGCACCTGAGTCCGCCACCGGCCGTCTCCATGACAACTGGCCGCCAGTAGCACCCCAATTTCCGGCGTAGTCCAAATGGACCGGGTCGAGACACATCGTCGCGTCGCGCGGCACAGGTAACTTGTAACGCAATTGCATGCCGGAGGAATGCGCAGCCGCTCGCTGCAAACCATGGCGCATGCCGATGTGCAACACCCAAGGAGGCAAGCATGTACTGGTTTTCACGCATCGTCGTATCCTCGCTGGCCGCACTGGCGCTGCTCGCCCATTTGGAATCTGGCCACGCTGAAGGCAGCGAAATCCTCGGCCCGGGTGACAGCATTCGGGTAATGGTTTTCCAGAATCCGGACCTGACCACCGAAACGCGGATCTCGCCGCAAGGCACGCTCGGTTTCCCGCTGATCGGCCAAATCGATCTGAAGGGACTCTCATCGACCGACGCCGCCGCGCTAATCGCCCAGCGCCTGAAGGAAGGCAACTTCCTCAAGGATCCACAGGTCAGCATCACCTTGTTGCAGTTGCGCAGCCGCCAGGTATCGGTGCTCGGCCAAGTCGCCAAGCCGGGCAGATATGCCCTGGAAGAGAACACGCCGCGATTGACCGATGTCCTGGCACTTGCCGGAGGCATTGCCCCGGCCGGCGACGATACGGTGACCCTGCTGACCACACGCGACGGCAAGCCGACCAAGCTGGAAATCGACTTGTCGAGGATATCGCGCGACGCCACGTTGTCGGCCAACGTCGAGATTGAGAGCGGCGACACGATCTTCGTCCAGCGGGCGCCGGTGTTCTACATCTACGGCGAAGTGCAGCACGCCGGGGCCTATCGACTCGACAAGGAAATGAACATCGTCCAGGCGCTTTCGATCGGTGGCGGGGTAACAGTGCGCGGCACCGAACGCGGCATCAAGGTGCAGCGCCGCGCCGCCGATGGCCGCCTAGAAAAGATCGACGTACAGCCAGCCGACAAGGTACTGCCTGACGACGTCATCTATGTCAGGGAAAGCCTTTTCTAGCCGCCGAAGTTGTCCCGACAAGGATTCATGCGATGAATTTCAACCTGCTTCTCTCTGCCTTGCGCGCGCGTTATCGCCTGTTCTTATTGATCCTGGCGACGACGGTGGCGGTGACCATCATTGTCAGCCTGGTGGTGCCAAAATCCTATATCGCCAAGGCATCGTTGCTGGTCGCCGGCAAGGACGAACAGTCGATGCGTACCACCTATGCACCGCAAGAATCGGATCGCGCCGGTTACGTTCAGACCCAGGTCGATATTCTGACCAGTTCCAAGGTCGCGCACCGGGTGGTGGCCGCTCTCGACATGGCCAGGGATCCGCGCGCTCGTGAGGATTTCGCTGCCGCCGGCAGCACTGGTTTGATCGAGGATTGGCTGGCCGAAGGTCTGCGCAAAGACATCAAGGTCGAGACCGCGCAAAGCAACATCTACCAGCAAAGCAGCATCGTCCAACTCAGCTTCTCTTCGGACAATGCCAATTTCTCGGCGGCGGTAGCCAATGCTTTCGCCAAAGCCTACGTCGACACCGTGCTCGAGTTGCGCACCGAGCCGACCCGGCAGACCTCCATCTGGTTCGACGAACAAATGAAGGAGCTGCGCGGGAACATGGAGCAGGCGGAAAAACGTCTGTCGGATTTCCAGCAGGAACATCGCATTGCCGCCAACGACGAACACCTGGATGTGGAGAGCACCCAGTTGGCTAGTCTGGCCGGGCAGGTAGCGACAGCACGCGGGCCGGCCGGCGAGGTGCGCAGGTTTCAAGGCAGTGGCACAGCGAAGGAGAGCCTGCCCGAAATTCTGGCCAACTCCGGCATCCAGGCACTGAAGGGCGACCTCATGCGTGCCGAGGCAAAACTGCAACAGATGTCTACCGAACTTGGCAGCCAACATCCGCAATATCTGCGGCAGTTGGCTGAAGTGCAAAGCCTGCGCGAGAAAGTCGGCAGCGAAATGGAAAACGTCATCGCCGGTGCCGAGCAGTCGGCGCAGCGCAGCCGGCAGAACAAGAACCGACTGGTCGGCGAGATGGAAACACAGCGCCAACGAGTACTCGGCCTGAAGCAGGCACGCAACCAGCTGACAATACTCAGCCACGATGTCGAAATCGCCCAGCGCACTTACGAGACGGTCATGCAGCGCTTTCTGGCGAGCAAGATCGAAAGTCGCGCAGTGCAAACCAACGTCACCGTGCTTGACCAGGCGGTACCGCCATCCAGGGCAGCGCGTCCGCGGTTTGCGCTCAATGTTGGCCTCGCCATCGTCATCGGCGCCTTGCTGGGTCTCGCCGCCACCTATCTTCTCGAGGTCGCCGATCGGCGCGTGCGCATGAGCGACGATCTGGCTGGAGATCCGCAAGTGCCGCTGCTTGCGGTTCTCAATACCTGGGACCCGAACAAGGATCGATTGCTCGGACCGCCAGCATCCCGCCCCGCGTTACCACAACCCGGATGAAAGACATTCCAAAATGAATGCCAATGACAATGTCCTGTTTCGGGACAACCCGGGGCCCGTCCCCGACGTACCCACGACCAACAGGATTGGCGCGATTCTGGTCAATGGGGGAACCATCGGCCCGGACGACGTCGACCGCGTCATGGATTTGCAACAGCGCGAAGGCTGGCGCTTCGGCGAGGCGGCGCTGCGCCTTTCGCTGATCAGCGAAAGAGATCTGGTCGACGCCTTGCACAAGCAGTACGACCTGCCCATGCAGCCGGGCGTCGGCAATTTCAGTGAACTGGTGGCCGCGTATCACCCCTATCATCGGTGCACCGAAGAGTTGCGTGCCTTGCGCACGCAATTGCTGATCCGCTGGTTCCGCCGGCCCACTTCCGAGCAGCAGGTACTGGCTATTGTCAGCGCCGACAGCGGCGAGGGTCGCAGTTACGTAGCAGCCAATCTGGCCGTGCTGTTCTCGCAACTCGGCGAACGCACGCTGCTGATCGACGCCGACCTGCGCAACCCTCGCCAGCACCGGATATTCAATGTCGAAGACCGCGTCGGTCTGTCGTCCGTGCTGGCGGGCCGCGCCGAACCTGACGTGGCCGTGGCCATACCGGGTTTCCACAACTTGCGCCTGCTGCCAGCCGGGGCGCCGCCGCCCAACCCGCTCGAATTGTTGTCGCGCCCGGTGCTGCCGGCATTGCTGCACGAGTACCTCGAAGATTTCGACATCATCCTGATCGACACACCGCCGGCGCTGCGCTACTCCGATGCCCAAACGGTGGGCTTCCGTGCCGGCAGCGCCATCGTACTGACCCGCCAGGGCCACACGCGCTTTGCCGACAGCAACCAGGTCGTCCGCGCCCTGGGGGAAGGTGGTACGCACGTCGTCGGCACTGTCATGAACAACTTTTAGCCACTGGACATGACAGCCGCGCATCTATCTTCGCTCCGGCAATATTCCTGATCCATGTTCTGTGGCGCGAGTTAAATCAACGAAGACAAAGCAGCATCCGACCAAGGAATTCGCATGTTTGGATCGACTCTGGATTATTTCATTCTGCGCCAAATCGCCCATCGGCGAAACCTGGCAACCGAAGTTCAATTGGACAACGCCTTCGGCCAGGAATCGAGTAGTTCGCTTGAAGCAGAACTGCCCAAGTTTCGCAAACTCGTCGACCGCTTTGAAGGGCATTTTCCACTGCTTCCGGGTCTACGCTACCTGGACATGGGATGCGGCACCGGCGAGCTGACCATGGCCTTCGCCAAGCTCGGCGCTGGCGCGATTACAGGCGTGGATTTTCTGCCAAGAAACATCGACCGGGCGCGGACCCTTGCCGCGCGCCTGGATATTGATCCACCGGTGCGCTTCATTTGCCAGGATCTGCACGCCTGGCGCCCTGCCGGGGACGAGCGCTACGACGTGCTGCTGTCGTTCGACGCACTCGAACATATCGAGAACCCAGAGCGCTTTCTGGCAAAGATGGCAGATTTCGTCGCGCCCGACGGCATCGCCGTTCTCGCCTTCGGTCCACTATTCCATTCACCTTTCGGCGACCACATGTGGGACTTCTTTCGCCTGCAGATTCCCTGGCGTGGAATGCTTTTTCCGGAGCAGGTCATGCTCCGCGTGCGTCGCGAATGCTTCCGCCCGACGGACCCGGCAAAGCGCTATCAGGACATCGCCGGCGGGCTCAACATGATGCGTTACTCGGAATTCTTGCGCATTGTTCGCGCGACCGGCTGGGAATTCGACTATCTGGCTGTCAATACCTTCCTGAATCGCATACCGGTGCTGCGCTTCCTGTCCGACCAGTTGATGCGCGTGCCGCAACTCGGGGATTACTTTGCGCACAATGTCTATGCGGTGCTGCGCCGGTGTCAGCAAACGAATGCGGCAGGCCAAGGCCCAGAACCAGGCGCAGGCCATTGATGCGCAGGCTGGCGAAATGAGTTACGGATCGTACGCTGACGCGAAAGAACCGCTAATACCGCCATGGTCCGCCGCGCCGGCAGAGCGTGGTCGGCTGGTTAGCCTGCTCGGTGGACCTGGCGATGCTCCGCGCATGTTCGCGGCAATGCTCGCCTGGCCGCTGCTATCGGCGATTGTGCTGGGCGGCCTGATCGTCTTTGCCGAAGTCAACGCCCTGATTGCCTGCGTTTCCCTGCTCATCTGCATATTCATTCTTCGCGAGTTTCGGCTTGGCGTGATCTGCCTGATCGTGTTGATGCCACTTTCGGCGAGCACGGTGTTCCCCCACAACATGGGCGGTATCACCGGTCTCAACCCGCTAAATCTGCTGCTTATCGCAACCCTCGGTGCCTTCCTGATGCGCGGCAGGAGCATGGCAGGCCGTACCCACGTCGAAATTTGGCCTCTGCTGCTGTACGTAGTGACTTTCCTGATCGCCGGGATAATGGGATCGCAACATGTTGGCGAAATACCGGCCGACGCAGTTGACCTCAGTCCAGACGCGTTCGGCAGTAGCGGCGGCTACCTTCTCGGCATAGTCCTTAAGCCCCTGTTTCTTCCGCTGTTCGCCTTGCTGGTTGCGGCCGCTGCATCCCGCTCGCGACAGCCCGAACGCTTTGTCGTGCCGATGCTGGTTTCAATCTGGCTGATGTGCCTGCTGGCCATCGGCTTCGTCTTGTTGTCGGGAACCAGTCTCGCTGCACTGGCGAGTAGCCAATCGCGCACATTTTTCTCGCCGCTGGGTGTCCATCCCAACGAATTGGGCCGTCTCTATGCCATTGCCTATGCCCTGATGCTCTATACCTGCGCGGCGACGAAAGACGCCAACATGCGCTTGGCGCTGATCGCATCGATGGGCCTGGTCGTGATAGCCCTGGTGCTCACGTTCTCCCGCGGCGCTTTTTTTGGCTTCGCCGTGGTCAATATCATGTTTCTGCTCTCGCGGCGCAAAGCCACGACTTTGCTGCTGTTCGGCTTGTTGCTAGTCGGGTTGACCCTGTTAATGCCGGCTGCAGTCTTCGATCGCATCCAGAGCGGCTGGGGTGGCGGCGCCGATGCCATTAGTGCCGGCCGGGTCAACGAGATCTGGTTGCCGCTGCTGCCGGACCTCTGGCGCAGCCCGATCATCGGCAACGGGCTGGATTCAATTACCTGGTCGGAGGCCATGCGCGGCGGGGCCATCCTGATCGTCGGGCACCCCCACAATGCCTTCCTGGGGGCGATGCTGGACATGGGTCTGCTCGGTTTGGCCTTGCTCTGCGCCTATTTTGTTCAGGTTTGGCAGGGGTTTCGCCGCTTGAGCGTGGATCCGGCGGTAAACCCGGTGTTGCGCGGCTTTTACGCAGGGGCTGCGGCGGGGCTGGTCAGTTTCCTGATGGCGGGTTTTGTCGGCAGCAGCCTCACACCGGTTCCCGAGCAATTCTGTCTATGGCTGGCAATCGGAATGATGTACGGACAGCAGCGCCCGGCAACGTCGAGCCCGGCATGCTGATTTCAAATCTGCACTCCCCGCGGAACAAGGCATCGCCGACGACGAGCGACGGCGACATCGATGTCGAGTACATGAGCGTGAGCCCCAGCCAACTGCCGGGCGCAACGCGACGTCCCCACATCTGTTTTGTCGCTCCGCAAACCTGGCCGGTATTGTCGGGCGACGCCAACATCGAGTTCGTCGGCGGCGCCGAGGTCCAGCAAAGCATTCTCGCCCGCTTGCTGGCCCGATCCGGCTATCGGGTATCGATGATCTGTTTCGACTACGGCCAGCCGCAACGCGTGGTGGTGGACGGCGTCACCGTGATCCGCTGTTATCCGATTGATGCCGGCATACCGCTACTGCGTTTCGTCCACCCTCGGCTGACCGGCATGTGGCGAGCGCTGCGCGAGGTCGATGCCGATATTTACTACCAGCGCTCGGCAGCCATGCTGACCGCGGTCGTCGCGGGTTTTTGCCGACGCTATGGCAAGCACTCGATCTATGCCGGTGCCTCCGACAGCGATTTTGTTCCAGGCCACCAGATGATCCGTTACCGCCGTGATCGCTGGCTGTTCGAACGCGGCCTGGCGAACGTCGATGCGGTGATCGTGCAGAACGAAGCGCAGCAGCGCGACTGTCTGGCCAATTATGGCCGCTCCTCGATCTTCATCCCGAGTTGCTACGATTTGCCGGCCGATGCCAGCCCCGGAGCCGGCGAATTCGTGCTCTGGGTTGCCAACATGCGACCGGGCAAGCGCCCCGAACGCTTTCTTGAACTGGCCCGACTGCTGCCGCAGCGGCGCTTTGTCATGGTTGGCGGTGTCGGCGGCAACGAACCCGCCGACATTGCCTATTTCGCTGCCATCCGCCGCGCCGCTGAAGCATTGCCGAATGTCGAGTTCTCGGGATTTCTGCCGTTGTCCAAGATCGAAGCATATTTCGATCGGGCACGGGTCGTCGTCAATACCTCGACCTTCGAGGGCATGCCGAATGTCTTTCTTCAGGCCTGGGCACGCGGCGTACCGGCGCTCGCCTTCATCGATGTCGGCGCCCGGCTTGCCGGCAAGCCGGTTTATCGCGTCGCCGAAAGCGATACGGCGGCGGCGGAAGAAATCGAGCGCCTGTTTGCCGACGACATCTATCGGGTCCGCGCCGCGGCGCGCAGCCGTGAATACTTTGCCGCCACGCACGCCAGCAGCGAAGTGTTGGCCACATACCGGCGCGTCTTCGACGACCTCGCCCAAGGTAATCGTCAATGAGCGAAGTCAGCAGCCCTGCCGCAACGGCGTTCGATGCGCTGATGCGCCGGGCACTTTCCCTGGGTGTCGCCAACGCCTTCGACTATGCGCTGCAATTTCTTGTGCCGGTGGTTCTGGTGCGTTTCCTGGCACCCGAGGCATTCGCCCAATACCGCCTGCTCTGGCTGGCGATTGCGACGGTCATGGTTCTGGTGCCGCTGAACATGCCGCAGACGCTTTACTTCTTCCTGCCGCGATCGGACGCGGCGGCGAAGCGCCTTTATGTTCATATGACGCTGCTCTATCTGTTCGGTGCCGGTTTGATTGGTGGCCTGCTCATCAGCACGTGGAACCCGCTGTTGCCAGCCAACATGCGTTCCTTGAGCGAGTTTGGTGTACTGGTCCCGGCGCTGATGGTGCTGTGCGCGGTGACGTTCATGCTCGACATCCTGCCGACGATAGAGGAGCGGGTGCATCTCCAGGCCGCCCTCACCATCGCCCTGTCGCTGCTGCGTGCGGCGACCCTGTGCTGGGCAGTCTGGCTGACCGGCGAGCTGCGGGTATTGATCTGGATGTTGCTCGCCTTGATGCTGCTGAAATTGCTCCTGTTGTTCGTCTATATCGCCAAGGCACACGGCTTTGCCGGCCCATGGTTCCGGCGCCGGCCCTTCGTCGAGCAGTTCCGCCATGCGGCACCCTTCGGCGCTTCCAATGCGCTCTACGGAATGCGCGGGCAGGCCGACCAGTGGGTCGTGGCCGGCCTGTTCGCACTGGGCAGTTTCGCCTCATTTTCCGTTGCCGCGGTGCTCGCGCCGATGGTCAATCTGTTCCGCCAGTCGGTGAATCACGTCTTCATGCCGAGCATGAGCCGACTGCAGGCAGCGGGGAACATGGCCGGTATGATCGATCTGAATAAGCGCGCCAATGTCATGGTCGCGACGCTGGTCTACCCGCTGCTCGCTTTCGCCTTCGTCTTCGCCGAAGAGATCATCACCCTCATCTACACCGAGGCTTACATCGCCGCCGCCCCGGTAATGAGGGTCTACGTCGCCGGACTGCTGATCTTCGTCATCGAGTTGTCCGGCATTCTGCTATTGCTGCGGCAAGGCACATTCGCCATGGGGCTGAATCTGGCGATGCTGCTCGGCTCGGTCGGCCTGAGCTGGTTTGCGGCGAGCCACTTCGGACTGGCAGGCGCGGCAGTCGGCAGCACCGCGGCGCTCTATGTCGACCGCTACGCTACGTTGCGGCGCATCGGCTCAATCACCGCCATCCCGGTGCGAAATCTGCAGAACTGGAGAACTCTGGGCTGGCTGTTGCTGATCTCAGGACTGGCTGGAAGCTTTGCCTGGGTCGTCGTCGTCGGCTATTTCGCTACCGCTGGCGTATTTCTTCGCATGATCGTCGGCGGCAGCCTCCTGATGAGCATGTATGGCGCGCTGTGGTCTTTGTCCGGCGTCGCCCGCGAACGGCTGCTGGTCCTCCGCAGTAACCACATGAGGCACTGAGTAGACACCATGTTGCGCATCGTCTTCGTTACCGGTTCCTTGGCCCACGGCGGTGCCGAACGCCATTCGATCACACTCATGAATCGACTGGCCGAGCGCGGCCACGAATGCCACGCGGTCTACGTCAAGAACGATCCGAGCCAACTGGGTCGGATCGAGTTGCGCAGCAACGGCTCGGTGCGCTGCCTCGATGCGGCGCGATTTTTCGATTGGCATGCCATGGCCGAGTTTGCCGCTCATCTCGACTGTATACAACCCGAGCTTATTGTCGCTGCCAATGGTTATGCGTTGATGTATGCATCAGTGGCGCGACGACTTTCCAGACTGCGCGTGCCCTTGCTCGCGACATTTCACTCGACGCGTCTGCTCGGACTCAAGGAGCGGGTCAAGATGCTGGTCGATCGCTTCTTTTTCCTGAGCGCCGATTGCCTGATATTCGTCTGCGAAAACCAGCGGCGTTACTGGCAGCGGCGCGGCTTGATTGCGCGGCGCACCGAAGTCATTCACAACGGCATCGATGCCGATCACTTCAGCGCCGGCGGCTTCCGCGATGAGTCGGCGCTGGTGCGCCACGCGCATGGCTTCACCGAAACCGATTACGTGATTGGCATTTCTGCCGTATTGCGTGAGGAAAAGAATCATGTGCAGCTGGTAGACGCCGTTGCGGCACTTCACGACACGGGCATCATGGCGCGGCTGCTCGTGATAGGCGACGGACCGATGCGCCAGGCGGTCGAAGCCCGGGCGCAGCAACTTCGGGGCGACACGGATATCCGGATAACCGGATTTCGGCAGGAAGTCCGGCCCTTTATTGCGGCCTGCGACGTGATGGTTATCTGCAGCATCGCCGTCGAGACCTTCTCCCTGGCAGCCCTCGAGGCAATGGCCATGGGCAAGCCGGTAGTCCACTCCGACGTCGGTGGCGCCGCCGAAATGATCACGCCGGGCATCAATGGATTCCTCTTTCGGGCAGGCGATACTAAGGCACTTGTGCAGCATTTGGCGACCCTCGCCGACCGGAAACGGGCGGTGGCGATGGGCCACAACGCGCGCCGCGTGGTCGAGCAGCGTTTTACCGAAGCCGTCATGGTGGATCGCTATGAAAAAGCCCTGCTGTCTCTTTGCCAAGCCCATTCCAAAAGCAGCAATGAAAACCGCCATGCGCAACACCGGCTGGTGGGCCAGCAAGAACAATCATCGGTAAAGGAGTGAATCGTCATGAGTGCCTACGAAGAACTAGTGGAAACAATGCGGAGCAAACCCCGCACCTGGCTGGTAACCGGGGCGGCCGGATTCATCGGTTCGCATCTGGTCGAAGCCCTCCTGAAACTTCAGCAGAATGTCGTCGGGCTGGACAACTTCATCACCGGCAAGCGCGAAAACATCGATCAGGCGGTCAATTCGGCCGGATCCAGGCAACGCAAGAATCTGCGCTTCATCGAAGGCGATATCCGCGCGCTGGAAACCTGCCGGGCCGCCTGCCGCGGCGTCGACGTGGTGTTGCACGAAGCCGCGCTCGGCAGCGTACCGCGTTCGATCGAGGATCCGATCGAAACCAACAGCACCAATATCGATGGCTTTCTCGCCATGCTGACGGCGGCTCGCGACGCCGGGGTTGGGCGATTTGTTTACGCGGCATCGAGCTCCACCTATGGCGACAGCAAGCGCCGTCCCATGGTCGAAGCGGAGATCGGCAAACCGCTCTCGCCGTACGCTCTCACCAAGTATGTCGACGAGCTCTATGCGGAAATTTTCGCGCGCTGCTATGGCACGCAGGCGATCGGCCTGCGCTACTTCAACGTCTTCGGCCCGCGTCAGGATCCTGACGGAGCCTATGCCGCCGTGATTCCGAAATGGATAGCCGCGCTGTTGCACGACGAGCCGGTATACATCAATGGCGATGGCAGCACCTCCCGGGATTTTTGCTACGTGAAAAATGTGGTGGAGGCCAACTTGCTGGCCGCCATGACAACCGACCCGGCAGCGGTGAACCAGGTCTATAACGTGGCGCTTGGCCATCAGACGACCCTCGATGAATTGTTCGTCATGATCAGGATGCTTTTGGCATCGAATCGCCCCGAACTGATGGCGCGTCATCCTGTTTATCGCGACTTCCGCATGGGCGACATGCTGACCTCCCGCGCCGATATCAGCAAGGCGCGCACGCTGCTCGGCTACCAGCCGGCTTGGGAAGTGCGCGAAGGAATGAAGTCGGCGGTCGACTGGTATCTATCGACGCTGGAGAATCGGCGAGCGGTCGGCCACGAAAGTCGCGCCCCGCTGACAATCGGCGCCACGGCGAGGGTTGAATTGGCGGTCGCCGCTGCACCGACATGAATACCTTTCCTGTTTCAGGTTCGATCATCCGCATCAGGCAAGTTTTCCTGGTCAAAGCGGTTCGGCTCGTCGCAAACGTTCTTGAGATCAGCTACCAACATCTGATCGTCATTCCGGCGCAGGCCGGAATCCAGAAACAACGGTTAAAGAACTGGATTCCGGCCTCCGCCGGAATGACGACCGAAGGAAGTCCCTTTCCTGGGACGACCAAAGGAAGTCCATTTCTTGGGACGGATTTTCCGTTTTGCCTGGTCGCTCAACTTCGTCGCTAATCACAAACTTTTTTCATCAGCATCCAGGAAGGAACAGATCATGATGTTCGCACCCGATTTCACTGATACAGCATTGCTCGAACGCCCCGAAAGCGCCGCGTCCGGGCGCCTCGCGACGGTTGCCGTGGTCGGCCTCGGTTATGTCGGCCTGCCGGTCGCCGTGGCCTTCGGCAAAGTCAGGCCGACAGTCGGCTACGACCTGTCGACGGAGAAAGTCGACCGCCTCGTCCATCGCATCGACGCCAGCGGGGAGATTTCCGCCGCCGACCTGGCGGCGGCGGATCAACTCAAGATGACCGCCGATCCGGCCGAATTGGCGCGCGCCGATTTTGTCATCGTCGCCGTCCCGACGCCTGTCGATGCCGCGCATCAACCGGATTTCGAACCGCTCAAAGTGGCGAGTGCGACAGTGGGGAAGTATTTGAAGCACGGCGCGACGGTCATCTATGAGTCGACCGTCTATCCGGGCGCCACCGAGGAGGTGTGCGTGCCCATCCTCGAACAGCATTCAGGCATGCGCTGGCGCAGCGATTTCCACGTCGGCTATTCGCCGGAGCGCATCAATCCCGGCGACCATGAGCACACCTTCACGCGCATCACCAAAGTCGTCTCGGGAGACGATGATCTCACCATCGAGCGGGTCGCCGATCTATACGCTTCGGTAGTGACGGCGGGCGTCTATCGAGCGTCCTCGATTCGTGTCGCAGAAGCCGCCAAGGTCATCGAAAACACCCAGCGCGACCTCAACATCGCGCTGGCCAACGAACTCGCCATCATCTGCGACCGGCTCGGCATCGACACCATGGAAGTACTCAAGGCGGCCGGTACCAAATGGAATTTCCTCCACTTCACCCCCGGGCTGGTCGGCGGACATTGCATCGGTGTCGATCCCTATTATCTGACGCACAAGGCTGAACTGTGCGGCTACCATCCCGAGGTCATCCTCGCCGGGCGGCGCATCAACGATGGCATGGGCGCCTTCATCGCGCGCAAGACCGTGCAGCAGATGATCCATGCCGGGCGCAACATCAAGGGCGCGCGCGCCAATATTCTCGGCCTGACCTTCAAGGAAAATTGTGCCGACATCCGCAACTCGAAGGTTGTCGATGTCATTCGCGAACTGAGCGATTTCGGCGTCGAGATTTTCGTCCACGATCCGAATGCCGACCCGGACGCCGCCTTGCGCGAATATGGCATCCGGCTGTGCTCCTGGGAACAGTTGCCGGTGGCCGATGCCGTCATCCTGGCGGTTCCGCACCGACCCTTGCTGGAACTGTCCACGGCAGACATCATGAAAAAAATCGTCCGCCATGGCTGCCTCATCGACGTCAAGTCGGTATTGGAACCCGCGCCATTCTGCCAGCAGGGCATCCATGTATGGCGCCTGTAACCGTCCGAAAACATTCCATCCGAATTATCTCTCGAGGAGCGCGCCATGAGCGCCGAAAAGCCTATTGTCATCTTGATGGGACCGAGTCGGGGCGCCGTCAGCGGCGTCAGCACTCATCTCAACCTGCTTTTCGGATCGTGTCTGGCGAGCGACTTCAGACTGGTTCATTTCCAGGTTGGCAGCGAGGGCCGCGACGAGGGGCCGGCACTCGCGCTGCTGCGCTTTATGTTGAGCCCGCTGGCGCTGGGCGCGCGCATCCTGGGCGAAGGTGCAGACGTCGTACACATCAATACCTCCATCAACTTCCGCGCCTATTGGCGAGATCTGGCGTACCTGTTGGTGGCCAAGCTGTGCGGCGCACGCGTCGTCTACCAGGTGCATGGCGGCGCCTTGCCTGAGCACTTCACTTCAGGCAACAAGGTTCTCGACCAGCTGCTGCGGATCACTTTGTCCTTGCCTGATGCCATCGTCGTTCTCACCCAGAACGAGTTTCTGGCCTACCGCGACTTCGTCCCGGATCAGGTGATTCTGCTGTTTCCCAACGCCATCGACCTGACGCCCTACGCCAAGTCGGAGCGCAACCCCACTGAGATGTCAGCCGCACTGCGCCTGATTTACGTCGGTCGCCTGGCGCGCAACAAGGGCGTCAATGACGGCCTCCAGGGATTGGCACTGGCGCATGCGCACGGCGTTGCGGCAACGCTGGTGATTGCCGGCAGCGGACCGGATGAATTGCCGCTGCGGGCACTCGTCGAAAAACTTGCTCTGAACCAATTCGTGCGCTTTACCGGCCCGGTCTTCGATGAGAAAAAACTTGCCTTGTACGGCCATGCCGACATTTTGCTGTTCCCGACCTATCACGCTGAAGGCTTGCCCTACGTGCTGCTCGAAAGTATGGCAGCCGGCGTTCCCGCCATCACCACGCGTACCGGCGGAATTCCGGATGTCATGATCGACGGCGTGCATGGCCTGTTCGTTCCGCCGTGCAACGCCGAGGCGATCTGCGCGGCAATCAAGCGCTTGGCGAACGATCGATCCTTGCTGGAAAACATGAGCCTGGCCTGCCAGCGCAGAATCGCCCACAGCTATTCGATCGAGCGCCTGGCCGACGAACTTGGCGGCCTCTATCGAGAACTCTGCCCGAGACTATCGGCAGATTTGGCGCGCAAGCCCTGAAGGATCGGAGCAACCGATGTGCGGCATCGCAGGATGGCTGGCCCGACCGGCGCTCGCGCTGGACCGCGGCACCATGGCTGCCATGCTGAGCGTCATGGCACACCGCGGCCCCGACGGCGAAGGTATGTACAGCGCAGAAACATCGAGCGGACATCAGCTATTTCTCGGCCACCGGCGGCTGGCGATCATCGATCCTGACGGCGCTCGCCAGCCGATGTGCGATGCCGCCGCCGGCCTGGCGCTGGTCTTCAACGGCGAGATCTACAACTTCCGCGAATTACGCGAAGAACTGGCCGGATTCGGCTATCGCTTCAGCCTCGATTCGGACACCGAAGTGTTGTTGCGCGCCTACCAGCACTGGGGCGAACAGGTAGTCGACAAGTTGCGCGGCATGTTCGCCTTTGCCATTTGGGATGCGCCGCATCAGCGCTTGTTCCTGGCCCGCGACCGCTACGGCGAGAAACCATTGTTCATTCAGCAGAGCCACCGAGGCTTCTTCTTCGCATCGGAAATCAAGGCGATGTTA
>CAISUK010000338.1 GCA_903888645.1 uncultured Pseudomonadota bacterium
ATCAAGGCACCCGCTCAGGGAGGTGAAGCGGGAGACGGCTCAACACCATCTGCATACTATGATAGATAACCAAGCGAAAAGTTCCACTATTTTTTAGGGTAAATAACATGATTCAAAAGGGTACATTTTCTTCGACCAGGATGCGGCGGATGCGCCGGGACGATTTTTCCCGCCGTTTGATGCGGGAAAACGTGCTGACCGCTGACGATTTTATCTACCCAGTATTTGTTCTGGAGGGCAACGATCGTAGCGAGTCGGTACCGTCGATGCCCGGCGTCGAGCGCTTGACGCTGGATCGGTTGCTGAAAACAGCAGAGCGTGCACTTACTCTTGGCATACCGGCGTTGGCCTTGTTTCCGGTGATTGATGCCAAGGGAAAAACCCCGGGCGCAGAAGAGGCGTGGAATCCGGACGGCTTGGTGCCGCGGGTCGTGGCCCGACTGAAGAAAGAGCTCCCTGAGTTAGGCGTCATCTGCGATGTGGCGCTTGACCCCTACACCAGTCACGGCCAGGACGGATTGATCGATCCGGATGATCAGACCGGCTACGTGCTCAATGACGAAACCCTGGAAGCGCTGGCGAAGCAGGCACTCACTCAGGCTCAGGCCGGTGCTGACGTGGTTGCACCGTCCGACATGATGGACGGCCGCGTTGGTCGGATTCGCGCCGAACTGGACGCGCACAAGCTGATCTACACGCGCATCCTCGCCTACTCGGCCAAGTATGCGTCGAGCTTTTATGGCCCCTTCCGTGACGCTGTCGGCTCTTCCGGTAACCTGGGCAAGGGCAATAAATATACTTACCAGATGGACCCGGCCAATACCGACGAAGCGCTGCGCGAAGTGGCGCTCGACATCGAGGAGGGCGCCGACATGGTCATGGTCAAGCCGGGCCTGCCTTACCTTGACATTGTCCGCCGCGTCAAGGATCAGTTTGGCGTCCCGACTTACGCCTATCAGGTCAGCGGCGAATATGCGATGCTCAAGGCCGCCGCGCAAAATGGCTGGATCGACGGCGAAGCCTGCATGATGGAGGCGCTGCTGTCGTTCAAGCGGGCCGGCGCCGATGGCATCCTGACCTACTGCGCGATCGAGGCGGCAGAACTACTGCGCGGCTGAATTGCTGGCGGCCGCTACCTTGCCAGCAGCGGCCACTGAGTTGCCCACAGGGCCAGCGGATCTTCCCTGAAGCCGCTCTTGACGAACTGGTGCCAACGACCGAGCGTAAAGCAGCGCAAGACATTGGCATGGGCGGCAAAGTCATGCTCTGCGCTCAGCGCGTTTTGCGCAGCGGCGATTTTCAACGACTGCTTGAGCGAGGTCTCAAGCCGATCAAGCAGCTGGTTGATGCGCGCCTGGAGGCGGTCGTTTTCGTGAACCAGGGCGTCGCCAATCAGTACCCGGGTCAGGCCGCGATTTTTTTGCGCGAAGCGCAGCAAGGTGACGATAATCAGCTCGACTTGCCTGAGTCCCGCTTCCTCTTCGTCGGCAATCTGATTGATCACCGAGAACAGGCTCGCTTCGATGAACTCGATCAGTCCCTCGTACATCTGCGCCTTGCTGGCGAAATGCCGATACAGCGCTGCCTCGGAAACGTCTAGTCTTTTAGCCAAAGCGGCGGTCGTCACCTTATCGCCAGACGGATCTTCGAGCATTTGGGCGATGACGCGCAGAATCTCCAGCTTGCGCTCGCCGGGTTGCTTGGTAGCCATTATTTTTTCTCCCCCTTCGCTTACAGTCGTCCCAGATGACGGGGTAAGTCGAGCACGGATTGTAGCCGCAGG
The DNA here is from genome assembly GCA_903888645.1 of uncultured Pseudomonadota bacterium. Lineage (GTDB taxonomy): Bacteria > Pseudomonadota > Gammaproteobacteria > Burkholderiales > Rhodocyclaceae > CAISUK01. Next base: position 1,784 of record CAISUK010000338.1, read on the forward strand.
TCGACCCAGTCGGGGGCATCGAGCGCCGAACTGACGAGGATGGTTTTCATGCCAAGTTGCCGGGCCGTCTTGAGGTTGGCCGCGCTATCTTCGACCATGATGCAGGAAGATGGTCGCAACCCTTCTCGTCGCAGCAAATGGAGAAAGCTCCGGACTTGCGGCTTCGGCCGAAAACGCAATTGCTCGATCGAATAGACGGCGTCGAAAAACCGGCGGATGCGCAAGATCGCCAATACTGCTTCGGCATAATGACCGGGGGCATTGGAGAGAAGGATTTTTCTTCCCGGCAAGCGCCGCAGCATCGCTGCCAGGCCTGGCTCGAAGACGAGCATATTCTCGAGTTGCGGAAACTGGTGCGTGTGCCAGAGAAAGTGCTGCGGCTGTGTTCCGTGATGCCGCATCATCCCGGTCAGCGTGGCGCCATAGCGATGCCAGTAGTCGGTGCGA
>CAISUK010000339.1 GCA_903888645.1 uncultured Pseudomonadota bacterium
ATAACTGCATAGCTGTCATTGAGTCCGATAACCTGTCTGGCTGTTCCGGGTCGAGGCTGTGCGAAAACTCGAAATCGGCTCGGTTTTCAACCATTCCCGAGGTGGAAATAATCGCATGCAGCCCGTTTTACGGGGTGAGATGCTATTGGCATTGACTTCCTTCTGCGTTTTCACACAGCCTCGGTCGGGGGCTGACCGCGAGGAGTTTCCGGGCAGTCGCCAACCCATCGACGAGGCGATGCGATGCGCGATACCATGGCCATATCTATCCCGGAATCCGGATACCCAAATTTTCCGGCCAAGAAAGGTGCCGCTATTTGGCTGAGGCGCGCTTTTTCGCGGTTGGCTTGGTTGCCTTGACTGGTTTTGCCGGTGCAGACTTTGCGGTCGCCGCTCGGGCAGGAAGCACGGTAGCTGTGCCAGCCTTTTCTTCGGCTGCCGCTTTGACGGGCTTCGCCGGTTTGGCGGCGCGCACCTCGAACTCGAAGCCGACCTTGCCATCGGCACCGCGCACCAGGAAGGCCGAGAACTTGCGCCGGGTGCGCGCCGAGACAAATCCCTTGAGCAGATCGGTCTTGCCGCTGGCGAGCAGTTTCGCCATCTGGGGGCGGGCGACTTCCTGCTGCAGGATCACCTTGCCGGAACGGAAGTCGCAACTCTTGGCGGCACCGACTGATTTCTCGCAGACATAAGCCATGCCCTGATCGAATACTCTGCTGGCGCACTTCGGGCAGAGGCCAAGCGGTTGCTGATCGCCGAAATCCGCTTCTTCGTCGGCACCGTCGCTGCCCTGACCGAAATCGAATTCCGGGGTGTGTTCGGCACTGAGTTTGATGATGGCGGCGAAGCCGCGGCCCATCTTGCTGCGAAAGCCTTCCAGCGGGCCGATCTGGCGCTTCGCCAGTAGCTCGTCCATTTCCTCGGGTTCCCACTGGCGACTGGCGACGACTTTCCAGAGTTTGTAGTCGCACTGGTCGCACTTGAAGTGCTTGTAGGTCTCGTGGATATGTCCTCCGCATTTCGGGCAGGGCGTCTTGAGCGTGCCGAAGTCGGGATCGGCAAACTCGCCGGTCTTGATCCGTTCGACCATTTCCGCGGTTCGCTCGCTGATGTGGCCCATGAAGTCGTCGCGCTTGAGGCGGCCCTGTTCCATCTCGCGCAGCTTGAACTCCCACTCGCCGGTCAGTTCGGGTGAACGGATTTCGTCGACGCGCAATTGCTCGAGGGCGAACAGCAGCGAAAAGGCCTTCGCCGTCGCCTGCAGTTCGCGGCCATTGCGGTGCAGGTATTCCTCGGCGATCAGGCCTTCGATAGTAGCGGCGCGCGTCGCCGGCGTACCAAGGCCCCGCTCGGACATCGCCTCGCGCAATTCCTCGTCCTCGACCAGCTTGCCGGCACCTTCCATCGCCGAGAGCAGGGTCGCTTCGTTGAAGCGCGCCGGCGGCTTGGTCTGGTGATCCTTGACCTCGACATCGTTGGCCCAGACACGCTCGTCCGGCTGTAGCGGCGGCAGGTTCGGATTTTCCTCGTCGGCGCCCTGCGCCGCCTTGCCGTAGACAACCAGCCAACCGGCGGTGATGAGCACCTTGCCGTCGGTCTTGAAGGCTTCCTTCTCGACACGGGTAATGCGCGTGGTGACATTGTATTCGGCGGCCGGATAGAAGATGGCGAGGAAACGCTTGGTCACCAGATCGTAGATTTTCTGCTCGGCTTCGGAAAGATTCTTCGGCGCAACGCCGGTCGGAACAATGGCGAAGTGATCGGAAATCTTGGCGTTGTTGAAGATGCGCTTGTTGGGATGCACCCAGCCGTTCTTGAGGATGTTGCGTGCGAGGCCCTCGTAACCGGTGCCTTCCATCGACTGCAGCGTGTCCTTGACCGTCGCCATGTAGTCTTCGGGCAGGCAGCGCGCATCGGTCCGCGGATAGGTCAGTACCTTGTGTCTTTCATAGAGCGCCTGCGCAATTGACAGTGTCGTTTTTGCCGAAAAACCAAAGCGGCCGTTGGCATCGCGCTGCAGGCTGGTCAGGTCGAACAATTGCTGCGAGAGTTCAGTCTTGGGCTTGCTTTCTTCTTCGACGACGCCGTGCTTGCCCAGGCATTTTGCGCGGATGGCTTCAGCCGAGGCCTTGTCCCAAAGGCGTTCCGCCCTGGCGTGTTCGTCGGTCTGCTTCTTGAAACCTTCATCGATCCAGCGGCCCCGATAGGTCCCGGCGAGCGCCTGGAATTCTGCTTCGACTTCCCAATAGTCACGGGAGACGAAGGCACGGATGCGCTTCTCGCGCTCGACCAGAATCGCCAGCGTCGGCGTCTGCACGCGGCCGACCGGCGTCTTGTAGAAACCGCCCTCCTTCGAGTTGAAGGCGGTCATGGCGCGGGTGCCGTTGATGCCGATCAGCCAGTCGGCCTCAGAGCGGCAGCGGGCGGCATCGGCCAGCGGCAGCATCTCGCCGTCGGAACGCAGATGGGCAAAGCCATCGCGGATCGAGTTGGCCGTCATCGACTGCAGCCACAGCCGACGCACTGGCTTGACGGGACGCTTTTCGTCACCGGTACCGAGTGCATGTTGCACGACGTAGCGGAAAATCAGTTCGCCTTCGCGGCCCGCGTCGCAGGCATTGATCAGCGCAGTGACGTCCTTGCGCTTGATCAGCCGGGTGAGCAACTTGAGCCGGTCGGCAGTCTTCTCGATCGGATTGAGCGCGAAGTGCGGCGGAATCACCGGCAGATGGGTGAAGGTCCACTTGCCGCGCTTGACGTCGAATTCTTCTGGCACCGTCAATTCGAGCAGGTGGCCGATGGCCGACGAGAGAACGTATTCGTCATTCTCGAAGTAGTCGCCGGTGCGCGTGAAGCCCCCCAGCGCACGGGCGATGTCCTGGGCGACTGAGGGCTTTTCGGCGATGATCAACTGTTTGCTCATGGGGGCGAACCGGCTAGGGAAACGGATGAGGGCGCGGCATCATAAGCGCCGCGACGCATTGCTGGCAAGACGGCGCCTCAGTGACAAAGGCGCTCGTCGTCGTCTTCAGCGAGCAGTTCCTCAAGTAACAGGGTGTCGAGCGCATGCTCGCGACGCCACATCACCATGAGGACGATGATCTTGATCTTGCCCAATGACACCGTCGTCTCGGGCAGGGCCATGGCCCGTTCCACCACCGTTTCGCGCAAGGCCGTATCGAGGCCGCCGGCGTGTTCAAGAAAAACCAGGAAGCCGCGCGCCTCGGTGGATAGTTTCGCCATCTCTTCTTCATCGTAGATGCGCAAGGCATCGTGGCTGCCACTCGCGATGGCGGTCGTCGCCCGGACGTCGATTGGCGGCAGGCCGGATAGCCAGTCGAGCGCCGCCGAAATGTCGTCATCGCCAAAACCCGCAGCGGATAACTTGCGGGCCAGCGCTTCCGGCTCTGGACAAGCCTCAGGCAGGTAGTTCTCAAAGAGGAATACGAGGATGTCGAACATGGTCGGGTTCTGGCGGAAGGTTCTGATTTAAGAGGCTCAATCGAGGCGCTGATAGCGGTTGCCGGGTAAGGCGGCGATGCGTCCGTTCAATTCAAGTTGCAACAGCATCGCAAGAAGCGTTTCTGCCGTCAAGTTGGACCGTGCCGCCAAAGTATCGACATCGCACGGATCATGCCCCAGCGCCGCCAGCAAAGCGGCCTCGGCAGCGTCTTCCGCGACCCGGGGAACGTCGCTGCGGGTATCTGCAAGGGTACCGGTCCAGCCGAGTTCCTCAAGCACGTCCTGGGCCGATTCAACCAACTTGGCACCCTGCTTGATCAGTTTGTGGCAACCCTTGGACAGGGTCGAGTGGATCGATCCGGGAATGGCAAAAACATCGCGGCCGGCATCGGCAGCCAACCGCGCGGTAATCAGCGAACCACTGCGTTCCGCCGCTTCGATTACCAGGCAACCGCGACTCAGGCCGGCAATGATCCGGTTGCGGCGAGGAAAATTCGACGCCAGCGCCGGCGTGCCGAGGGGAAATTCGCTGACGAGGGCACCGCGTTCGCAGATTTCCCGCGTCAGCGCCTGGTTACGCGCCGGATAAATGCGATCTGTCCCGGTGCCGATGACGGCGATCGTCGCGCCGCCACTTTTCATCGCGCCGCGATGCGCAGCAGCGTCGATGCCCAAGGCCAGGCCGCTGACAATCACCAGACCGGCGGCGGCCAGAGCTTCGGCAAATGCTTCGGCGTTGACCTCGCCTTGACGACTGGCGTTGCGGCTGCCGACCATCGCCAGCGCCGGCCGGTTGAGCAGTTCGATTCGGCCTTTGACATAGAGGAGGATGGGCGGATCGACGCTGTCGAGAAGCGCCTGCGGATAATCGGCATCGGCCAGGGTAACAATGCGATTGCCCGCTTCCGCAACCCAGGACAACGCGGCTTCGATCGAAATCGTCGCATCATGCTGACGCAACTGTTCTGCCAAGGCCGCACCAATCAAGGCGCGCAACGCAGCTGAACCGGCAGCGAAGATAGCTTCGGGGGAGCCGAAGGCCTGCAGAAGCTTGCGCTGAGTTTCGCCGCCGATACCCGGTATCAGGCTGAGCCGCAGCCAGTTGCGTAGTTCGGCGGCGGCCGCTTCCTCTAACACGAGCTAGGTGTCAGGGCGTACGGACGACGTCGCCACTGGCCACCGGGCGCTCTGCATTCATGACCAAAGCATACGAGACACGATCGAAAACACGGAAGACGAATACCAGACCATAGCGCTCGTCGGGAAGCTTGAAACTTTCCTTCTTGCCTTCGAAACGATCCGTGACTTCGGCGCCAGCCCGGTAAATGGCTAACACGTGGCCGATTTCGACCTTGTCTTTTGCGCCACGCGACAACGCCACGATCGAGTAGCGACCGCCTTCGCCAAGACCGCCGTAAACCGAAATAATACGGCCACGCATGCCCTCGTCAGGAGAATGCGGAACGTAACTGATGATGTCCGCATGCGCGGCCGGCACCAACCGATCGCCGCGGCCAATTTCCTGGCGCGCCGACACAATATCGAAGGTGGCTGGTTCGCCTTCGCGGGTTAGCTGCGCGCTGCCAAGATAGAAGGCCTCATAGCCGAGCGTTTCCTGGCTCTCGGGATCCACCAGCGCCTTGCCCGGCCGATAAATCTGCCAGGACTTTGCATTATTCTTGACACCCGTGACATAGACGTTGTCGTGGGCGCCCACATAGACGCGGTTTTCCTGGGTAGCGACGATACGTGGTGCCGAGTCCAGCCCTTTGGCCTCGACCACCAACGGTTCCGACAGGAAGGGCTCGATCACCCGGTGAGGAATCGCCGAAATTTCCTTGCGATTATCCGAGACGATGATGCTGCGGTCGAGTTTGAATTGCTTGCCCAGCTTGAGCTGAGGCTCGGCCCCGCTGCGGTCGAGAATCACCACCTGACCTGGGTAGATCAGGTGCGGATTCTTGATCTCGTCCTTGTTCAGACGCCAGATTTCCGGCCAGCGGTAGGGCTCCTTGAGGAACTTGCCGGCGATGCCCCA
>CAISUK010000340.1 GCA_903888645.1 uncultured Pseudomonadota bacterium
CCTGACTCAACTCGCCGGACTTTCCCTGGCTTTGGGTGCCTTTCTCGCCGGCATGCTGATTTCCGAAACCGAATATCGCTACGAAGTGGAAGAAGATATCAAACCCTTCCGCGATGTGCTGCTCGGGCTGTTCTTCATCAGTATTGGCATGCTGCTCGACTTGCGCACAGTCGTCAGCGATCTTCCCTGGGTAGTACTGACGCTGCTCGCGCTTCTTCTTGGCAAGCTGGCCCTGACGGCAGGGCTCTCGCGGGTTTTCGGTGGATCGCCGGGAATCGCCTTGCGCAGTGGGCTGTGGCTGTGCGCCGGCGGCGAATTCGGCTTCGTCTTGCTGGAGCAAATACGCGACCTGCAGCTGCTGCCGGCGCATGACCTGCAGATCGTACTGGCTGCTCTGGTGCTTTCGCTACTGGCAACGCCGTTGATCGTTCATTACAGCGATCGCCTTGTCTTGCGTTTCGTCGCGACGGAGTGGCTGCTGCGCTCGATGCAACTGACGCAGATCGCCGCCCAGTCGATTTCCTCGGACAAGCATGCCATTCTTTGCGGTTACGGTCGCACCGGCCAGCACCTGGCGCGCTTCCTCGAGCAGGAGAATATTTCCTTCGTGGCGCTCGACCTCGACCCCGAGCGCATCAGTGAAGCCGCCAATGCCGGCGAGCCGGTAACGTATGGCGATTGCACTCGTCGGGAAACGTTGATCGCCGCCGGCATCGCTCGCGCCAACGTCCTCGTGATCACTTTTTCGGATATCCATGCAGCATTGCGCGTGCTGCACCACGTTCGCCAACTGCGGCCCGATCTGCCGGTGGTGACACGCGCCGCCGAAGATGCCGATGTGGAACGACTGTCCAGCGCCGGCGCCGCGGAGGTCGTGCCGGAGGCGCTCGAGTCGAGCATCATGCTCGCCACCCACGCGCTGGCCCTGCTGGGCGTGCCGATGCACCGCGTCATCAAGCGGCTGCGGGAAATGCGCGAGGCACATTACGTTTTGCTGCGCGGCTTTTTCCACGGTGCCACGGATGCGGCAGATCATCTTTCCGATGCCGAGCAGCCGCGTCTTCATGCCATTACGCTGACCAGCGGCGCTTACGCGGTCGGGCGACGCCTTGCCGATATGGATATCGCAAATTTGGGCGCCGGTATTTCAACTTTGCGCCGGCGCGGTATCGGACGCGTTGACTTGTCGGCAGTCTTGCTCGAAGGTGACACCGTTGTCCTCTTGGGCCCGCCCGCCGGGCTGGCCGCTGCAGAGGAACGGTTGCTGAGGGGAAAATGAAGAGCGCCGCGCAGCAAGTCTCTTATCAGGCTAACAATTTCGCGCCGCGAATCTCGGGCCATGAATACCGGGCGACGAGTCTCGATCTTCCAATCGTCAAATAGACTTGCAGACGACATAAAGATTCTTGCCGTCATCGACATAGGCGGCTGCGACGCCGCCTGCCGTCAAGGCCGTTGCGGCCGGCGGGGCGGTTTCCACCATTGCTCGAACCGAGCCACTATTTGGCTTGCCATCATCCAGTTGCGCATCGACCGATTCCGCGATCTTCGCCGGCAGGCTGCCACTGCAAACGATCAAGGTGGAAGTGGAAAAGCCGAGCAAGCCCCCGGTACTGGATTGTGCGCCGACAATTCCTCCGACCGCGTTGAGCGGATTTGCCGTGCTGGTCGGGTCGCCGCTGATCAAACCGGCCAGACGCAGATCCTGCCAGAACCATGGTGTCTCGTTAGTCCCTTTTGCCGCTGTAGCGGTGCTATAGGTACCAATCAGGGCACCACTACCGGAACCCGACGTGCCGGCAGCGCCGGTTGCGGCCCATCTCGTACCGGCACTTGGGTCATCGCCAGGTAACGACTTGTAGCGGTCTTGGTAGGCGTAGACTGCGGTGGCAACGCCATTGAAATCGTTTATCACATTCTTAATCTTGGCCTGAGTGATCAATTCCTGCCCCTTGAGTACACCGCCAAGCAGGAGCCCGATGATGACCAGAACGATAGCGATTTCGATCAGTGTGAATCCGGAATTATTGTGGCGCATATCGTTCTCCTCAAGCATCGCGCATTTTGGTGCGCAAAAGTCATACGAAAAAATCGTTCATCTTTACCGGCCACATGGCGACCGATGGCTCAGTAAACAGCCGACCCGGTCATGGCAGCTTGCCAGCGGCGACCATGCGGTTGTAAAGGATGTTGCCGGGAACCCAAGTGACATAGTCATCATAGCTGCTGGTTGGTGTCTTGCTGACGAAGCTGAAGTTGGCAGTTCCAGTGCCATTGGCGGTCAACTGATTGTCCTGTTCGTCGGCATCGGCACCCACAGCTAGTTGCGTTCCCTGAGTGGTGTAGGCACCGTTGCCATTCTTGCCGTGGGAAATCAGAATCCCTGGTACGTTGTTCGCGAGGACCGTGCCTCCTGCATTTGCCAGTA
>CAISUK010000341.1 GCA_903888645.1 uncultured Pseudomonadota bacterium
GATCTTCTTCAACCTCAAAGACGAACTGGCCGCCAGCGAAAAACAAGCCCAGGGACTGGCTGCCGCCTTCGCCGCAACCAATCGCCGCGCCAACGAAACTTCCTCAGCCTCTACCACACAGGACAAAGTTCCCACCACACTCAACAATGCGCGCATACTCGACGCAGCGATAGACCAGTGGGCGATCGAGCACGGCATCAAAAACGGCGCGGCAATCGACTTGAAAGCATTGGCCGCCTATGTGAAGCCCGGCTCGGATCTGCAAACGGCGTTGAAGAACGGCATCATACCGACCGATGCTCTGGGTAACCCGTATATCATTGGGACAGTCGGGTCTAGCCAGATCAAAATCAACGACGCTACCAAGAAAGCGCTGGGGGAAACTGGCGCCAACTGGGGCCCCTACTAAAAGAAAGAAGCATAAAGCATGAAACGATTTACACTTGCCACGTGGGCGGTGCTGTGGATGGCCGCGATATCTGCCTTTGGCCAGACCACCGATCTCAAAGAGCTGCTTTCGGGAAAAACCATCCCGCTGGAGATGAAATTCAAGGATTTGGACAAAGAGTGGCGGCGCGTGTCTGCTTCTGAGACGGGCAACATGATGCAGGCGTATTCGGCGATGCTAGGGGGTTCTGGTGGGAGCGCGTATTACACAAAGGGACAGACGGTTACCGTCGGCAACGAGACGTATATCGTTGCCTATCACTCTCAAACCAAAGTAATTAATTTCTTCGCGCTGGCACAGGCGGGGCAAGGGGGTGGGGGCAAAATGCAAGAGCCTGAAAAGCTGACGCCGGAGACTCCTCTCATGCTCTCGCTTCTGAACCTGCGCATGACCGGCAGCCTCAACGATATCCGCCCGTTCAATTTGGAACAAGAAATCGCGGCGGGCGAAGGCGCATCGAATCCGTTTGCCGCTGATATGGAACGCGCGAGGCAGCAATCGCAGCGCATCTCCTGTCTTGGCAATCTCAAGCAAATTGGACTGGCATGTCACCTTTACGCAAATGACAACAGAGAAAAGTTTCCTGATAAGTTAGTGGATCTTTTACCGAATTACGCGACGAGCAAGAAAATGTTTATTTGTCCTGACACCAACGCCCAAGAAGGCGACGTCACCTACGTTTATATCAAAGGACTGGGGGAAACCGATGACCCCGACAAGATTCTCGCCTATGACGCCGACGGTAATCACAAAGATGGGCGTAACGTGCTCTATGTAGATGGCCACGCCAACTTTATGGCCGAGGCAGATTTTCAGAAAGCCCTCGCCAAACAGGAGAAGGCGCAAGAAAAACCAGCTGAGGCTGCGCCAAAAGAGAAGTAAGCTTGGAAACCATGTCCTGGCAATAAGATTTTTGACAGGCAGGCCCCAGCGCGATCGGTGATGAAAGGAAACAAGACAATGAAACAAATAGCAATCAAGCAAGTCATCATAGCTGCGCTTATTTTGGCGATGGTGATGCCCGCCTTGGGCCAAACCACCGATCTCAAAGAGCTGCTTTCGGGCAAAACCATTCCCCTCTCGCTTAAACTCAAAGATCTCGACGAGCAATGGCGTCGCGTAAGCATCGAGGGCAGCGGCAACTGGACTGAAGCCTACGCCGCGATGCTGGGCGGCGGCAACAATCCGTACTACACCAAAGGCCAAACTGTCGCCCTCGCAGGCGAGACGTATCTGGTCACTTATCGCGCGCCTACTGCGTTGCTGAATTCGATGCAAATCATGCTAGCCCAACGCCAGGGAAATCCGCCGGCCGAGCCGCAAAAGCTGACGGCCGACACCGCGCTCTCGCTCTCTCTCCTGAACCTACGCACCGTCAACAGCCTCCAGGAAATCCGGCTCTTCAACCTCAAAGAAGAACTGGCCGCCAACGAAAAACAAGGCCAAGGACTGGCCACCGCCATCGGCGAAGCCAAGGGCCGCGCCACCGCCGCTTCCTCCATGAACAACCTCCACCAACTGGCACAGGCCGTGCACCTCTACTCGAACGACTGGCGCGAAGAATTCCCGCCCATGAAAGACGCCAACTCGGTCAAGAAAGCGCTCTACCCGAACTACGTGTCCAGCGAGGCGGCATTCCTCCACCCGCAAACCAAGCAACCTTACCAACCCAACCCATCTCTCGAGGGCAAAACCATCTCGAGCATAACCAATCCTAACCAAGTGGTTATGTTCTACGAAGCCACGCCCGCCGACGACGGTACGCGGGGGGTCGCATTTGTGGACGGCCACGCTTTGGTTGTCTCCGAAAAAGACCAATGGCCCA
>CAISUK010000342.1 GCA_903888645.1 uncultured Pseudomonadota bacterium
ACACGGCGCTATTGACGCCGCTCATCAAGATGTATACGCTGGGCCACGACTTCATGCCGCCCGGCATTCATGCCGGCGGTCTACGCTACCACGGCGAATCTCCGCTGGTTTCACAGCTCTACCATGCCGGCCAGATCGATTTCCTTGTCGGCTTGCGGATTGGCTGGCGCGGCGACGATGCGGCCGTTGCTCATCCAGAGGTCGCGCACTTCGTCGACGCGATTGGTCGGGTCAATGACGCGACCGCCTTTCAAGCGGGTAACGCTCATTGTTTTTCTCCGTTCAGCGCAGCCGCAATTCGTTCGAGCACCGCGGCGGCGGCGGGCAGCGGCGAATCGAGAACCGCCGCTGCATACATGGTGATCACGCCATCGGTGCGCACCAGGTGGCCGGTGCCGGTCACACCTGGCGTGGCCACGCCAATGAATATTCCTTTCGCATCGACCGGCGCGGAACCGGCCAGCGACGGCGCACCGATGACAACGGTCGGTATGCCATCCGGCAGGCCTGGCAAAGCGGGTTTTCCCTCTCCGGCCAATGGCGCCAGCCAGAGCAGCAGGTCGGCATCGGCATAATCGGGGAAAGGATCATAAGCCACGCTATGTGCCTCCGCCGTACCGGAAAACTCGATCGGCAAGGGAAAGCCGGTCTGCCAGGTCGATACCGCATTGGCGGTCAGGTCGGCATCGTTGCCGCCCAGCGGCAGGCATACCCAGCGCGTCTTCTTGTTGAGATCGACGACCATCTGGAACAGCTGTTCGACGAATAGATCGGCAGCGGTGAAATTGAGTTCCGCGGCCGCCCACACCACGGCGCCGTAACGACAGTCGCGCAACCGCTGCGCCACGCTGGCCAGGCTATTGGAGGAATTACCGGTCGCGACAGGCAGACCCAGCAAATGGGCGCGCAACACCGCTACCGCATCCAGCAAATCGAGGTTGCCGCAATCCACCGACTCGACCCGGACACCCGCCGGCAGCCGCTCCGGTGGAGGCGCGCCGAGCAACAACACGGTACGCTCGGCTTCGTTGGCGAATACCGGCGCCGGCGCAAAGAGACGTTGGTACAAGCGAGGAAATCCGTTTGTCATCGTACCGCCGACGACCAGGACAAGCTCGGCGCGGTTCTTTACCTCGGCCAATGTCGCGGTCAAGGCCCCGCGACTCTGCTGGGCAAACAGGTTGCGCTGCATGTTGAACTGATTGCGATGGACGACCCGCGCGCCGCCGCGATCGGCAAGTGTCAGCGCGGCACGAACAGTCTGGACGTCGCCCGACAAGCCGCCGAACAACGGCCGTCGGGCAGCCGCCAGGCGCCGCGCCGCTTCCGCCACGGCCTCGTCCAAAGTCGCCGGCTGGCCGTCGATGCGGACCACCGTCGGGCGCTCGGTGGCGGCCTTGGACAGGGCAGCAACCCCTTGGCCGGCACGCGGGCACAGAGATTGCAGTTGCTGGCCCCAAGCGAGAAAGTCGCTGCGGCTTGCGGGAGCCGGCAGGTCGTCGCAAAGCAGGCCGCAGAACGGGCAAACAAAATGCGCCGCGTGATTGGCTGCTGATTCTCCGCTGGAGACTGCGTTTGGCGTCATCTTGCTCCCTCGTTTTTGGTAATTGATACCAGCTCGACGGTGTCGAACCTTGAATGCATTTTGAACAATAATGCAAGTGGCGCGCCATCCCGTATCGGCGGAGAATCCTGTTGTACAACCGCGCCGAAGTCGTGACAGAGTGTGCAGATAGCGTAACAGGAGATTGAGCGCAACGTGAACAGCATGACAGCGATCGAGGTCGAAAGTCCAGCCCGACTGCACTTGGGTTTCATTGACCCAAGCGGCAGCGCCGGGCGTCGCTTCGGTAGCCTCGGCCTGACCGTGGACGGACTGTCGACACGCATCCGCCTGTCGCGCGCGACGTCGCCGAGCAATGCCTACGTCGTCGCCAGCGATGTCGCCCGTCCCGAGATCGCCCGAGCGCAGGTGCATCTGGAGCGGCTCCGCCAGACCTGCAATTACAGCGAACCGCTCTCGCTGGAACTGCTCGATGCAATTCCGCCGCACGCCGGCCTCGGCTCCGGTACCCAGCTGGCGTTGGCACTCGGCTACGCGGTGACTCGCCTGGCCGGCCGCAATTGGTCGACGCGGCAGATCGCGGCGCTGACCGATCGCGGCAACCGCTCCGGCATCGGCATCGGTGCATTCGAGCAGGGCGGCTTCATCGTCGATGGCGGCCGCGGCGATGCCACCGAGGTACCGCCGGTGATTTCGCGACTGCCCTTTCCGGCCAATTGGCGCGTTATCCTGCTCTTCGATCAGACCTTCGCCGGGGTTCACGGCGACGCCGAAATCGAAGCCTTTCGCCGGCTGCCGCCCTTTACCGCGGCCAGCGCAGGGCGTCTCGCCCAGCTGACGCTGATGAACGTCCTGCCCGGACTCGCCGAGGCCGACTTCCCGCTATTCGGCCGCGCTATTACAGAAATACAGGCCGCTGTCGGCGATCACTTTGCGCCGGCACAGGGCGGCCGTTTTGCCAGCCGCAACGTCGCCCGCTGGCTCGACTGGTTTGCCGCTCGGGGCAGCCTATGCCTCGGCCAAAGCTCGTGGGGCCCGACCGGCTTCGTCATCACCGCCTCGGCCGACGAGGCAAGCGCCCTGCTCCACGCCGCCAAGGCCGCCCGCGAAGTCGGCGATCCGGTACGCTTTCGCACCGTCAGCGGCCGCAACGCCGGCGCCAGAATCAATGAATCGACCACTACTACCCAGTCCCTCAATTCCTGACTACAAAACCCTGGAGATTTCCCAATGGCAAAGCAAGAAAAACCCGCAATCCTGCACATGTTCACCCCGACCCGTAACATGAGTCCGTTCGACGTCAATATGGCCGTCGACGCCGGCTACGAGACCATCGCCACCTACGGCGACATGTCGGTTGCCGATGTCACCGCGCTCACCCAGGACGCCATATTTTCGCGTGGTCCCAAGGGCGTCGCGCGCACTGGCATTTTCATCGGCGGCCGTGACATCGAAATGGCCGACGACATGCTGCGCGCCGCCGAGGCGGCGATGACGCCGCCGTTTGTGGTGTCGGTGTTCGCCGATCCGAGCGGCGCCTTCACCACCGCCGCCGCAGCGGTCGCGACGCTGGAACGCGCCATCGCCAGTGCCGGTGGTTTCGCCGGCAAGACTTTCCTGATCCTCGGCGGTACCGGCCCGGTCGGCGCAGCCGCCGCAGTGCTGGGCGCCCGACTTGGCGCCAAGGTCCAGCTAGCCAGCCACCTCTCGGTCGAGCGCGCCAAAGTCACTACCGACATGATTGCCAAGCATTATGACGCGGCCATCGAACCGGTTTGTGCCGACGGTGCCGCCAAGCGCGCCCTCATCGCCGGCGCCGATGTCATCCTCGCCTCGGCCAAGGCTGGCGTGCAGGTGCTGTCGCAGCTGGAACTGGGCGATGCCGGGCGCCTTCTGGCAGCCGCCGACCTGAATGCCGTACCGCCCGCCGGCATCGAGGGATTGGGTTTCCTCGACGACCGTAAACCGCTCGCTTCAGCCTACGGCAAGACCGTCGGCATCGGCGCCCTCGCCGTCGGCCAGATCAAGTACCAGACCCAGCGCCGGCTGTTCGAGCGGATGCTGGCCGGAACCCCGGTGTTCATCGATTTCCGTGATGCCTTTGACATGGCACAGGCAGTTTGCCGGGAATGAGCGGCTGTTGAAGAAGCGTCGCTGGCTTCTGGTCGGGCTGTCGATGCGGCCGCTGGCGCAAGCCGCGGCCCGCTTTGGTCATGACATCTGCGTGATCGATGCCTGCGCCGACCGCGACACGCTGGAAGCCTGTGCCGGGCGCCTGGTGCATCTCGATCTGAGCGTTCCCTGGCAGATCGACGCGGCGGCGTTGCAATTGGCGTTGGCCACGGCGCAGCGCCGTTTTGCACCCGACGGATTCGCCGGCGTCGTCACCGGCAGCGGATTCGAAGCGCGGCCCGAACTTCTCGATCTGCTTGGCGCCAGCGCGACGCTCGCCGGTTGTGACGCAGACACGGTGCGGGCGATCAGGCATCCGCAGCGCTGGTTCGAACTGCTCGACGGCATCGGTGCGCCGCATCCGGAGGTGCGCTTCGATAGCCCTGGCGGGTCTCCAGGCTGGCTGGTCAAGTCCGCCGTTGGTTCGGGCGGCTGGCATATTTGCAACTGGCGACCCGGAACACCGGCGACACCAGACGACTATTTCCAACGGCACATTCCCGGCCGTCCGGCCTCAGTCCTTTTTCTCGCCGACGGTCGCACTGCGAGGGTCATCAGCTGGCAATGGCAACGCCTTGCCGGCACCGCCGAGCTGCCGTGGCGTTATGGTGGCGTCATTAGCGCACCAGACCTTCTGCCGGCAAGCCGCGAACGCGTTGCCAATATTTGCTCGGCCATCGTCGCCAGCGTGCCGATACGCGGCCTGGCCGGCCTCGATTTTCTCGTCGACGGCGACCGACTCGCGGTGCTCGAGTTGAACCCGCGCCCCACCGCCAGCATCGCGCTCTACCCGCAGCAAGATTTCCTGACGCTGCACGCCCGCGCCAGTGCTGGTGTCATGCCGGAAACAGTGCTTGTCGACACTACGGACATTACCGGCGAAGCCGTCCTCTACGCGACCGAACCACTGCCCATCGCAACAACATTCGTATGGCCGGCATGGTGCGGCGACATTCCCGCCGGCGCTTCCCGCATTGCAGCCGGCCAACCGATCTGCACCGTTCGCGGCAGCGCCGACACACCAGAATCCGTCGAAGCCATGCTGACGCGCCGCCTGCAAACCCTCTCAATCGAACTCAAGGAAAACAAGCACCATGACCACATCCCACATCAGCGTCAACACCCTGGTCCAGCCACTCGTCCAGGCGTTGCTTTTTGACGCCGGGCAACTGCGCCTGGTCGTCGAGCGCGACGACCAGGGCGTCACCTATGTCGATGCCGGCATCGCCAGTCGCGGCGGCCTCGAAGCCGGCCGTCGCATCGGCGAGATCTGCATGGGCGGCCTCGGCCACGTCCGCCTCGGCATGCAGGATGGCGAATGGCCGCTGGCGCTGACCGTCAGCAGTTCGCAGCCGGTGCTGGCCTGCCTGGCCAGCCAGTATGCCGGCTGGAGCCTCTCCCACGGCGAGGGCAAGCAGAGCTGGTTTGCGCTGGGCTCGGGGCCGGTTCGCGCCCTGGCCGGCAAGGAAGAACTTTTTGCCGAACTCGGCTACGCCGATCGCCATGACAAAGGCGTGATTGTGCTCGAAGTGGATACCCGTCCGCCGGCGCCGGTCATCGAGAAAATTCTCAAGGATACGGGCCTGGCGCCGGCCGGCCTGACCATCATCCTGACGCCGACGCAGTCGCTCGCCGGCACCACACAGGTGGTCGCGCGAGTGCTCGAAGTGGCCTTGCACAAGGTGCATACGCTCGGCTTCGACCCGCATATCGTGATCGACGGAACGGCCTCGGCGCCGCTACCGGCACCGGGCAAGAACTTCATGGCGGCGATGGCGCGCACCAATGACGCCATTCTCTACGGCGGCGTCGCCCATCTGCTGGTCGATTGCGAAGACGAGGAGGCCCAGAAGCTTTGCCAGCAGTTGCCATCGTCATGCTCGCGAGACTATGGCCGTTCCTTTGGCGATCTGTTCAAGGCCGCCGGTTACGACTTCTACAAACTCGATCCGATGCTGTTCGCGCCGGCCCGCGCCATCGTCAGCAATCTGCGCAGCGGCAAGACCTTTTCCGCCGGCAGCGTCAACAGCGAATTGTTGCGCGGCCTGTGGCTGGTCAATGACTGAACAAGCCACTAAACACAGCGACATTACGCAGCCATGTCCATCGCCATCATCACTGACGAACCGCATGCCTGGCATACCCGCGAACTGAAGCGCGCCCTCGCCGCGCGGGGCTATGCCAGCCGCAGCGTGGACCTTCGCCAGTGCCGTATCGACCTGGTCGCTTCCGCCTGGGGTGTCGTCATACCAGGATTCACCAAGGAACTGCCTGAAGCCGCCTTCGTGCGCGGCGTGCCGGGCGGCACGCTTGAGCAGGTGGTATTGCGCCTGGACATTCTGCACGCCCTGCGCGAACTGGGCGTGCCTGTCTATAACGACGCCCGCGCCATCGAAAAGAGCGTAGATAAAGCGATGACCAGTTTCCTGCTGCATCGCGCCGGCGTGCCGACGCCGCCCACCTGGGCCGTCGAGGAAGAAGCTGCGGTGCGCCGCATCGTCATGAAAACCCTGGCCGACGGCGACAGCCTGGTCGCCAAACCGCTGTTCGGCTCCCAAGGCAAAGGCCTGCGGCGGATCAGCGAGGTTCCTGACGCGGCACCGCTCGAAGCCGGCGTCGCCTATCTGCAAACCTGGCTGCCGCCCAATGGTGAAAGCTACCTGGATTGGCGCGTGCTGGTCATTGGCGACCGCGCCGTTGCCGCAATGCGCCGCGAAAGCCAGCACTGGGTAACCAACATCGCCCAGGGTGCCAAGCCGGTCACCGAAGATATCGCAGCCGCCGGGAACAGCGATCTTGCCTGCTGGGCGGTTCGCGCCGCTCATGCACTTGGCATGGACTATGCCGGCGTCGATCTGATGCGCGATGCCACGGGCAAGCCATTTGTCATCGAGGTCAATGGTGTGCCGGCGTGGCGGGGTCTACAGCGCGTCACGTCGATCAATATCGCCGAAACCCTGGCGACGGATCTCGTCGAACGCAAAATGGCGCGCCCGGTGCTCGGTCCGCAGCAGGTCGTTATCGGCCGATGAGCTTGGCCAATGAGCCGCGCATTCAGGCGGCGTTCCAGGCCGCCTGCGAGGCCGAACTGGCAGCACTGAAACCAGGCAACGTACATCGCTTCGCGGCCGGCCACGGCATGACGATGGCCGATTTTCAGCGCAGCGCTGCGGCGGCGGCACCGTGCATCGCCCGCCTCGGTTGCAGCACCGGCGAACGCATCCTTGCTGCTACCGAAGCAACCTGGAAAGCTGTCGGATGCAATACCAACCTCGGTATCGTGCTGCTTTGCGCGCCGCTGGCGGTGGCGGCCGAGCAGGGTTTCCTGGACGGCAGCAACGGGCCCGATCGACAATCGCCGGGTGGCGTACCTGCCGATGTGCTGCGTGCTGCGCTGACTGCCGTGCTAGGCAACCTGACGGTCGACGATGCTATGCTCGCCTATCGCGCCATTGCCCTCGCCAACCCCGCTGGACTCGGCAGCGCCGCGGCGCAGGACGTGAGCTCGGTGCCGACGGTAACGCTGCGTGCAGCCATGCAACTGGCTGCCGAGCAAGATCGCATCGCCAGCCAATACGCCAACGATTTCACGGACATATTTGATTTTGCCCTGCCCTTCCTGCGCACCGTCATGGCCGACGGCCGCAGCCAGGCAGAAGCTACAACCGGGCTTTATCTCGCCATCCTGGCGCGCAGTCCCGATACCCATCTGCTGCGCAAGTTCGGGGACACTGTGGCACAGACTGTCTCGGAAAAAGCTCGTGAAGCTAGCGAGATTTTTGCCAGCGCACCCTGGCCGCAGCTATTCGATCAACTTCTGGTTTGGGACAAGAGCCTGAAGTCGCAGGGATTCAATCCGGGCACCAGCGCCGACCTCACGGTAGCGACGCTTTTTGTGCAGCATCTTGCAGACGATTGAACGCGCTTAGCATGCTTCCTGCTTATACCCTCGCCGGAGACGGAAGTGTAGACAATCCGCTTCGTTTGCGATGCGCGCCAATGGCGCTTTAATTTTCACAACCATTCTGGAGGTATGTTACATGGCTAAAATTGATCGAGTTCTGGTTGGAGAGTCGCTGGTCGGCGACGGTAATGAAGTAGCCCACATTGACCTGCTCATCGGGCCACGGGGATCTGCTGCTGAGGCGGCGTTCGCCAATGCACTGGTCAACAACAAGGACGGCTTCACGACCCTGCTGGCTGTCGTAGCGCCCAACCTGCTGGTCAAGCCCCCCACAATCCTGTTCAACAAGGTCACCATCAAGGGCGCCAAGCAAGCCGTGCAAATGTTCGGCCCGGCTCAACGCGCCGTAGCGATGGCGGTGGCTGACAGTGTCGAAGACGGTACGATCCCGGCTGCCGAAGCCGATGACGTATTCATCAGCGTTGGTGTCTTCATCCATTGGCTGGCCGAAGACGACGCCAAGATTCAGGACTACAACTACCGCGCCACGCGCGAAGCGCTGCAACGCGCTGTCAACGGCGAGC
>CAISUK010000343.1 GCA_903888645.1 uncultured Pseudomonadota bacterium
ATCTTGCGTGTCAAGCCGCGCCAGGAACGCCCTGCCGAAGCTGACATCAAGCGGAAGGTCAAGGAACTGCTACAACTCGTCCAGCTTGAATGGCTGGCTGATCGCTACCCGGCGCAACTCTCCGGCGGCCAGCGGCAGCGCATCGCCCTGGCCCGCGCCCTGGCCGTGGAACCGAAAGTGTTGCTGCTTGACGAGCCTTTCGGCGCGCTGGACGCCAAGGTGCGCAAGGAGTTGCGGCGCTGGTTGCGCAACCTTCACGACGAATTGCACATCACCTCGATCTTCGTCACCCATGACCAGGAAGAAGCGCTTGAAGTCGCCGACCGGGTGGTGCTGATGAACCGCGGCCACGTCGAGCAGGTCGGCACGCCCAAGGAAGTTTACGATCATCCGGCGACGCCCTTCGTCTACGGATTCCTCGGCTCGGTGAATCTGTTCCACGGTCGCGTGCATGGCGACGAACTGCGAGTCGGCGACCATACTCTGGAACTCGACGCGCATACCCTTGATGCTGATACGCCGGCGGTCGCCTACGCCCGGCCTCATGACGTAGACGTGGTGCGCCCGGGTAACGGCGATGCCCGAGGGATACCGGTCACCGTCCGCCGCATACTCGCCATCGGCCCGACGGCGCGCCTCGAACTGCAGCGGGAAGGTTCCGACGTTCCGATCGAAGCCGAAATTTCTCGCCACCGCCTGGAAGAGTTGGCACTCACCGAGGGGGAACAGGTTCTGGTGCAGGCGCGCAGTATCCGTGTCTTCGTCGACCAACAGGCAAAGGGAGCAAAACGATGAACTTTCAGCAATTGCGCATCGTCCGCGAAACCGTGCTGCGCGGCTTCAACCTGACCGAAGTGGCCAACGCCCTGTTCACCTCGCAGCCCGGAGTGAGCAAGCACATCAAGGATCTCGAGGACGAACTTGGCGTCGAACTCTTCGTGCGGCGCGGCAAGCGTCTGCTTGGTCTCACCGAGCCGGGCAAGGAACTGCTTGAGACGGTCGACCGCATCCTGCGCGACGCGCAGAACCTGCGCAGCATTGCTGACCAGTTCGCCAGCCGGGAACAGGGCAGCCTGACGGTAGCGACCACCCACACCCAGGCCCGCTATGCCTTGCCCAATGTCATCAAGGATTTCAAGTCGCGCTATCCGCAGGTGCATCTGGCATTGCACCAGTCGAGCCCGCGCGAGATCGCCGAAATGCTGGTGGCGGGCGAGGCCGACATCGGCATCGCCACCGAAGGCCTGACTTCCGTGCCCGAGCTGATCACGGTGCCCTGCTACAGTTGGCACCACGCCGTCATTGTGCCGCTGGGCCATCCGCTCGCCAAATTGCCGGAACTGAGCCTGCAGGCAATTGCCGAATATCCCATCGTCACCTATCACGAAGGCTTTACCGGCCGTGCCCACATCGATGCGGCGTTCGCCGACGCCGGTTTGAATGTCGATGTCGTTATTTCGGCAATTGATGCCGACGTGATCAAGACTTATGTCGATGTCGGGCTTGGCATCGGCATCGTCGCTTCCATGGCCTTCAATCCGGCCAAGGATACTGAGCTGGTGCGCCTTGGCGCCGACAAGCTTTTTCCGGCCAATACGACTTTGTTGGCGGTACGCCGAGGCGTCTATTTGCGCGACTACGCGCGGCATTTCATCGACGCCGTGGCGCCGGGCTCAGACGAGACTCTGGCCCGCGAATCGCAAGCCACGGATGCGTGAAAGGCAGCTTCCGACTCGCAACCTCGGCAACCGACTCCGATCATTATCAGGAGGGTTCGCAGAAATGACCATGGCTTTCAGCAATGCACTGCCTCATGTCAACTGGTGCTGCGAGCACTCAAGCGAAATTGGCATTTGCACATGCCAATAAATTATTTTGAGCAGGTCGCCGCACAGGGCAAGATGCGGCCCTGTTGCGCGTGATTGACGATTGCTTCTGGAGAGGACGATGTCGGATTCAAACCCCGGTGACTGTTTGAGCGTTGCACCGGCGAGTTCATCGGTTGCGGCGGCGGGAGCCGAGAACGGATTGCCGACCTTCCAGCGCAATGTGCTGCGCAAGTATTTCCGCCGGGCCAGTTTTACCCCGGAGGACGTTGCCGAAATCGAGTATCAGAGGCTGGTCCGTTTCCCCGGCGTCGGCGCCAAAGGCCTGCAGAATATTCGCACTTGGTTGCACGGCTATGGTCTCGATCTCAAGAACGTCCCGGCTCCTGCGGCGGTCGCCGAGATTCGTGCAGCCGGGGCAAATGGCAAGACACAGCGCATCGCCCGAGCCATCGCGCTGCTGCGCAAGCAGGGCTTTGTCGTCAAGCCGAGCCGCATTCCGAACAACCCGGGTTAGCCCCGCTGGAGTGGCGACGTTAGTGATTCCCAGCTTGGAACTTCAGTCGTGACCAAACCACAACCCGGCATTGGCGCGGCGCCGGTCTGGCGGCAAGCGGACGGCAGTCCTGTGTCCTGTTACGAGAAGATCAAGGTGCTGAACCAGAATTTTGCCGAACTACGGCAGATTGCCCAGGATGCCCTGGAAGATGCCATTCTCATGGAGTGCAGCGAAGCCCAGGTGCGCCTGGCGCTTCACCAGTTGATCGACGAACTGCAAAACCCCTATGCTGATCTCCAATCGGCCGACCGTTGTTAGCGCCTCATTGTGACCAGGGCAGGTCACGCACCTTCCAGCCGTTCACCAGGCGCTGCCGTTGCTCGTTAAGTTCGCCCTCGAAACCTTCCAGAACATTGAAGCTGTTGCGGAACCCGTTGTCGGCGAGCAATTCGGCAGCCTTGTGCGAACGTGCTCCGGAGCGGCAAATCAGCAGCACCAGGTCGTCCGCAGCCAACGCCTCCTGCACCTTGGCAAGGAATTCCGGGTTGTCTATCCACGCCGGAAAACGCTTCAGTTCGATCTCGATGGCTCCCGGCACCCGGCCTACCAGCGCCAATTCCTCACGCGAGCGAATATCCAGCAAGCGGGCCTTGGGCTCGCTCTGCAGCAATGCCCAGGCTTCGTCTGGCGTGACTGCGCCGCGGTAGGACAAATGCTCGTTGCTGGCCCGTTCTTCTGCTCGCCGCAAGATGTCATCATTGCCTGAACTATTGGCGCCCATGTGTTTTCTCCTCGGTCGGAATTGGCCAGTCGCCTTGCATCGCGTTTCGCACCGGGACCAAGGCTTTTTCAGAATCGGATTCTAGTGCATCGCACCGTCGGCGCCACAGGCAGGTTTGTCGCAAATCTACATCGCCGATAAATTCGCTAAGCCGCATATGCATAGAACCAAACAATCGTTCCCGCAACGCTGGTGCAGCGCTATCGTCAGCGTGGCTTGGGATAGGCAGTGCCATTGCTTAGAAACTTTTCTTATAAGCTAATAACACAATATCAATATTCCATCGTTCATTTTTACTCGCCGATTGCCTAATATTGTCGCTCATGAATTCTGCAATCGACGGAACTGTCGCGAGTCGAACATTTCCGTTAAATCATTCTGGGATTCCGTTGCCGCGCTGCTTTGCCAGCCGCACCGATTCGTCCAGTTTTTCCCTGTCTGTTTCCTGTTGAGGAGTTAATTCCATGGCTGAAGATACCGATGTCCGTCGTACCCTGAGCGAACCCGCTGCCCGCCAACTGGCCAATGCCACCAAGACGCATGCTCAATGGGTCGGCATCACGCCGCGCTGGCTGGTTTCCTTCCTGCCGTGGACCCCGGTCGAAGCCGGTATCTACCGACTCAACCGGGTCAAGGATTCAACCTCGTCGGGTGAAGTCGAATGCAGCCCGCAGGGCGATGCCGATCTGCCGGAAACCTTTGTCAATTACGACGAAACCCCGCGCGAATACCTGCTCAACGCCGTTACCACGGTGCTCGACATCCAGACCCGCGTATCGGATCTCTACAGTTCGCCGATCGACCAGGTTCAGGAACAGGTTCGCCTGCTGATCGAGAAGGTCAAGGAAAAGCAGGAAGCCGAACTGATCAACAACGCCGAATACGGATTGCTCAACAACATCATTCCGTCGCAGAAGATTTCGACGCGCAAAGGTTCGCCGACGCCCGACGATCTCGACGAATTGCTGACCAAGGTCTGGAAGGAGCCGGCCTTTTTCCTCGCCCACCCGCGCGCCATCGCCGCCTTCGGCCGCGAGTGCACCCGCCGCGGCGTGCCGCCGCCGACCGCCTCCCTGTTCGGCTCGCAGTTCCTCACCTGGCGCGGCGTGCCGCTGGTGCCGAGCGACAAGGTTCGAATCAATGACGAAGGCAAGTCGGACATCCTGCTGCTGCGCACCGGCGAAAAGAAGCAGGGCGTGGTGGGCTTGTTCCAGCCTGGCGTACCCGGCGAAGTCGCGCCGAGCCTGTCGGTTCGCTTCATGGGCATCAACCGCAAGGCGATCGCCTCCTACCTGATTTCACTGTATTGCTCGGCGGCCGTATTGACCGAAGATGCCATTGCCGTATTGCAGAATGTCGAGGTAGGCAACTACCATGATTACAAGTAAACCCGGCTTCACCGGTCTGGCGCCGCCGGCTCCGGTCGGCGGATTTCCCAGCGGCTTCGATGCGCTCGAGGCGCTTGCCGCGCAGGCGGCGGGGGCGCCGGACCCGGGCCTGATCGCCAAGCTGGCCAATCAGTTCTTCGCCGGTCCGCATGCACCGGAAGCGAGCCACACGGGCGCGCCGAATCTGGCTGCGGTGCCTACGGCACCGACCACGCCGCCGCCCTTGGCCGGCGCTGCGCCGACGACTCAACCGCCAATCGCTCAGCCGCCAACCAACCTCTCGCCTGGCGCACCCGCGCCGTTTTCGACGGGTGCAGATTTCCCCGGCTTGCCTGGACTGTCTGCCGACTTGCTTTCGTTTGTGCCGCCGCGATCAATCAGTCCGCCGTCGCCTGCCGCCATTCCTGCCTCGGTGCCTGCGGGGAGTTTCTATTTCGTCGACGAAGCGCTGGCTGCCGCCGGTTCCGGCAGTGCGCCCTTCCAGATCGGCTCGCTACCGGTGCGCCACGACGTGACCCAGCACCGCCCCGATCGCGCTCCCGAGATCGGTTTCGGTGCCCGGCCCTTCGATCCGCGGGCGATTCGTGCCGACTTCCCGATCCTCCAGGAACAGGTCAATGGCAAACCGCTGATCTGGCTCGACAACGCCGCCACCACCCAAAAACCGCAGGCGGTGATTGATCGGCTCAGCTACTTCTACGAACACGAAAATTCCAATATCCATCGCGCAGCGCATACGCTGGCGGCACGCTCCACCGATGCCTACGAGGCGGCGCGGGAAAAAGTCCGGCGCTTCATCAACGCCAGCTCGGTCGAGGAAATCATCTTCGTGCGCGGCACCACCGAGGCCATCAACCTGATCGCGCAAAGCTGGGGCCGACGCAACATCGAGCCCGGCGACGAGATCATTGTCACCTGGCTGGAACACCACGCCAACATCGTTCCCTGGCAACAACTGGCAGCGGAAAAAGGTGCCAGACTGCGCGTCGCCCCGGTCGATGACGACGGCCAGATCATCCTCGAAGAATACGAAAAGCTGTTCAATTCGCACACCAAGATTGCCTCCTTCACCCAGGTATCCAATGCCCTCGGCACCGTCACGCCAGCACGCGAGATGGTCGAGATCGCCCACCGCCATGGCGCACTGGCGCTGGTCGACGGCGCGCAATCCGTATCCCATATGCGTGCCGACGTGCAGGCGCTGGATGCAGATTTCTTCGTCTTCTCCGGGCACAAGGTGTTCGGCCCCACCGGCATCGGTGTGGTCTACGGCAAGCACGACATTCTCGAGGCAATGCCGCCTTGGCAGGGTGGCGGCAACATGATTGCCGATGTCACTTTCGAGAAGACGATTTACCAGCCGGCACCCAACAAGTTCGAAGCCGGTACCGGCAATATCGCCGATGCCGTCGGCTTGGGTGCGGCGCTCGATTATGTATCCGCCATCGGCATCGAGAACATCACCCGCTACGAGCATGAGTTGCTGGCCTACGCGACCCGCGGCCTGCTCACCGTGCCGGGCCTCAAGTTGATCGGCACGGCAAAAGAGAAGGCAGGCGTGCTGTCCTTTGTCCTCGACGGTTTCCGTACCGAGGATGTCGGCGCGGCGCTCGACAAGGAAGGCATTGCCGTGCGCTCCGGCCATCACTGCGCCCAGCCGATCCTGCGCCGGTTCGGCCTTGAAAGTACCGTGCGGCCGTCACTGGCGCCCTACAACACGTGCGAGGATATCGATGCGCTGGTAGCGGCATTGCTACGCATCAACAGCAGCCGCAAATAACAAAAAGGGGTATCCGGATTCTGTGATTGATATGGAAATGGCCTTCTGCGTCGCATCACTTTGTCGATGGACTGGCGATTGACGAGGAGGTGTTCGCTGTCGGCCATCGACCCACAAGAGACGGTCGCGTCTCCCGCTCCTACCCGCATAGGCGTCGATGGCTGGCGGCGAGCCCTTCCTGCCAAGCGGGAGGCAAGTAACACTCGTGATGCATTGCACCAAATGCGATGCACATATCAATCGCAAACTCCGGATAGCCGTTTTTTCTGCGGGCGGTCAGCGACCAGCGAAGATCCGCGCCCGATAAATCTCCAGCATGACCGTGGCGGCGCTGCTGCCCTCCGACGGTGCCCATGGCGCCCGCTCGGCCTCGCCCAGCGCCACGTAGGGGCCGGCCTTGGCTTCGAAAAACACCGTGCCCGGCTCCAGCGCAACTAGCGTGTGCCAGGTGCCGTGGGGGATATCGACGCCGAGCAATTCGCTGCCGGCTTGCAGCGTTTCGGCGCGAACGATGCTCCCGGCGTCATCGAATATGATCAGGCCCAACCGCCCGCGCAGCACCACCATGGTCTCGTCCTTGGTCGGATCGAGGTGTCGATGCGGAGCGATATAGGAATCCGGTACGATGGCGTTGAGCAGACGCTGCGCCGGGGAGTCGTCGGCCGCATGGAAGTTGCGGTTGCGCCGCCGCCGCGG
>CAISUK010000344.1 GCA_903888645.1 uncultured Pseudomonadota bacterium
CCGCCGCCTTCGCTGCCAATGAGATAAAGCAACGGCGACGCGAAGGCCACGGACACGGCGAACAATAATCGAGAATTACCACGACATAACGCGGCGACTTCCCGCTGCCAACTTTTCAAGGTTCCGCGTAGGGCGAAGGCGGTCGACGGCCCTTCCGCCTCGAATAGCCATTCTCCAGCAGCCGAGCCAATGGCTTGATCTGGCAAGACGAATACCGCGCCCTCCGCCCCGGCATCGTGCCAGCCGGTGCGATTGGTGATCCGTGCACGCTTGTTACTCCGCGACGTTTGTAGCACGGCCGCACCATCGGCTTGCATAGCGTTTTCGCCGTGATCGTCGGCATTGGCCCATCGCCAAGCCACCGCATTGCGCGGCCAAAGATCATCAGAGCCGGGGTCGATACCGGTTTCAAGAATCGCCCGCGCTCGCTGTGTTAATCGCTCGTTTGTGAGGGTGTCAAGTGCGGCGACGATGGCGGGCAGACGGTCAGGGCGATGTAGGGCAATATCGAGAAATTCGCCGATCCTTGCCAGGAAGGCCACCCGCACTGGTTCGGCCTTCGACGACAGCGGCAGCAGTCCATCGGCAATGAGGGTAATCTCGTTGCCGTCCGGCCCCTGCTCGGTCAAGTCCAACCATTCCGCCGCACTCATTGCCCACGGCCGCATCAGCTTGAAATGGGCGTCGCCGATCAGCAAGCCAAGGGCGTCTGTGCCCATGCCCCAGAGGTCAACCGTGCCATCAGGCAGCGACGCCGGGTCTTTGCCAATGACATAGAAGGCCAACGGCCGCAGGGCCGGGAATTGGTCTATGCCGGCGCTGTCCCCTTCGCCAATGCGAAAGGTATGATCCGGTAAGGGTGCGGGCTTGCTCAGAAATTCATCAATGTCGACAAGTAATGGCGGGCGCGTAATCATAGCCAGCCGCCTTTCTTGTCGGCACTTCCCGGCCCACCAGCATCAGACGCACGGCGATGCTTCGCCGCCGCTCGCGCTTTCGGTCGATTGGCGCGCCAGGCTTCCCGGCCTTGTGTGGCCTGCGCTTCGATCCATTCGGCTACCTCGCTGGCGCGCCAGGCGACGGCACGGGCCCCAATGGCGACAGGCTCGGGGAAGGTCGGCGGATCGGCGTTGATCCGACGATAGATCGTGCTGCGGTCAAGCCCCGTAGCGGCTTCTATCTCCGCGATGCGGAGTAGTTTTTCGAGTAGTGCGTACATAGGTCACGTTCCTTTCCCTGCAATTGCAGGAAGTCACCGCCGCTTGATTGCGACGGGTCGGAACGGACTATGGGACGGTAGATTAGTGGGCAGTCAAAGGGGGCAAGTGGGCATTTTTACTGCCCACATTTAGGCCGTATATTTTTCCTTGTTTGCCATGCACACTTTGCCAGCTTTGCCGGCCGCTTTCCAAGCGTGATCGAAACTATCGTTGGTGAATATATCCGGTTGCTTAAGGCATTCTGTTTTGATTTTTGATTTCCCGCCGTCGGGGATTTTCAGCGGATCATATTTAAGCAATACAGCGGTCTGCAAGATTTTTGCTATTTGCTTTTCTCGCCGGCCGGCGATTTCCGCTGGTTCCCCTAGCCAGGCGCGGACGTAATCGTTTGGCGTCTCGCCAATGTCATTCAGCCAAGCCGCGAAGTCGCCGGGCTTTACGTAATACCAGCCGACAACTACGCTTGGCATCATGGCGCAGACATCGGCACTTTCAAATCGCGCGACCAGATTGCCGGCCTTGGCAGCGTCATCAAGCATTTTCCACCACATGTCAGCGTGGTTTCCCGACTTCCAATCTTCCTCCGCCATCATGCACGCGAGCTCTGCGGTTGTAAGTTCTTCGGGCCAACCATTTGCAGCGTCAAAGCCGGCCAGTTGAGCCGCCGCATATAGCGTGCTCGCTGCGCTACGTGGTCTACTACTGGACATAATCGCGCCCCTTTGTGCGCCCCTTGTGCGGATCGCCAGGCTAGGCCGGCAAGGGTATCCGGCTTTTCGATTGGCCGATCTAGGCCCGGCGAATTCTGTTACTCGTCATCTATCTAGGTGCGTCGTGGTTAGGCGGGTTCGGTGTCATCACACCTTCCCCGCCGCTTTGCCTGAGTCCGTCAGGCGACGGTTTGAAAAAGCTGCTTTACCTGTTTCCTTGCCACCTTGAATGCGGCATCAGGTGTGGTGAACCGCTCAGTGACATTGCTTACCAAGTATTCTCCTGTCTTGCAGTGTCTCCATACGCTGCAATAGGTCGAGCCATTCACCTTGACGCGCCAATCTTCGCGGCGCGGATGGGTTTTGATGAATTCGATTTTCATGTGTTCTTGTCCTCGTTCGCAACGCCCGCGCCGCTTGCCTTCTGCTCCTCGCCGGCGGATTTCTTCGCCAGGTTCGCCACGCGGCGCATGCGCTTTTCTCTTTCTCCGGGTTCCCATCCAGTCAGAATCTGCCGTCGCTGTGCTGCCAGGCATAGACCACGCTCTGCCAGGTTGCCACATTCGGTGCAGTACCGCCTGTCGTCGCCTGATCGTTGCCGGGCAACGATGACAGCGTGCTCGCTGCGCTACGTGGTCTACTACTGGACATGATCGCGCCCCTTTGTGCGCCCCTTATTCGGATCGCCGCGCCGGCCGGGCAACGGTTCCCGGTGTTCGCCCCGTCGGGCTAGGCGCAGCGAATTTGCCCGGTCAGAATCGCCCGGTTACAGCAGTTGAAACAGTCCCCAAATCAGCAAGGCGGCGATGACCCATCCGCCAATCCCGATACCTCCGCGTTCAGGCTGCCCCGGTTCGCTCGCCTCGATAGTCTCGCTGTAGCTGATACCCGTTCCGGGAATGCCGACGGTTGCACGCGGCTTGCGTCCCGGCTTAAGGTTGATCGTTGCCCCCGGCCCGCCTATCGACGTACTCACGCCGGTTTTCCCCAGGTTGAGATACACGCCCGGCATGATCTTGATGCGTTTGCGAAAGCGCAGGGCCATGATTCAGGCGGCGATCCGCTCGATTGCCGCGTAATCGAGGGCCTTGGTGCGTTCCAATTCCCAAAGGTCTAGCGCTTGCTGCATGCGTAGCCAGACGCCGGGACCATTGCCCAGCATACGCCCCAAGCGCAGCGCCATATCAGGAGACACGCCGCGCTTTTCGTGTAGCAGTTCCGATACCGTCAGACGGGAAACGCCCAAGCGTTGCGCGCATGCCGTTTGCGTGAGATTGAGCGCGGGCAATACATCCTCCCGCAGGATCGCGCCGGGGTGCGTCGGGCGGCGCTTGGCGTCGCGTGTCGTAGCCATTAGTGATAATCCTCCAAGTCGAGTTCCACGGCCTCGCCATCAGCAAAGGCGAAGGTGATACGCCA
>CAISUK010000345.1 GCA_903888645.1 uncultured Pseudomonadota bacterium
CCGGGTTCGTCGCGGCGGCGGGCACGCCTTCGGCCTTTTGCGCACCCTGGATCATCAGTTCGCGGTACTGCTGGCGCGGGTCGATCTTCGCCGCATCGCCAGCTGCCGCCTGGCTGTCCGCCGGGGCTGGCGCGGTTTTATCCGCCGCCGATTCTGGCCCCCCCGACAGTAATTCGCACTGAGCTTTGCTGGCCGGCTCGCTGGTCAGCTCTACCGTGCCATCCGCATTGGTGCAGGAATAAACCGCCTGATCGGCCAGTGCCGAGCCCATGCCCAGGCTGGCGCCGGCGATGGCCATCGAGGTGACAGCGGCTAACTTGGCAAACCTGATAACGCTTGCGTTGATTGTCATGATGTCTGCTCCTTCATGGTTGACTCACAACCCTGGCATCTGGCCAGCACAGCGGTGCCTTACGGCACCATCCAATCGGTTTCGGCGACCAGCTTGTCACTGCCGGGGTCGGCAAAACGCACAATGTAGCCACCTTTAGAGGCAAAGCGCTGGCCCGGCCCGAGCGCCAGGCGCGGATAGATCGTGGTGCTTTGCGAATGGCCGATGACGGCAACGTTGGTCGGCTGTGCTGCCATCGGCAACGGCGTACCAACCGGTCGATTGCCCGCATAGGGCGCCCGGGCGCCGAGGTGCGGACGGACATTGGCCTCTTCTTCGGCACGGCTCGCCTCGCGCCGGCTGATCATGTTTTCGGCGCGCTCGACCAGGTAATCGCGATAGATGTTGTCGAGCATTTCGGCAAACGAATCGGTGAGGAAAGTCAGCGCAAAATAGACTTCCGATTGCATTGCCTCATCGACCAGAGGCATCCCGCGCGACTTCAGCCAAGCCTTCATGTAGTCAAGATTGTAGGTCCGCTTGGCCGGCAATTCGTAAGGGTAGACAAGGCGCGCCGCCGGCTTCCATGCCGCCGGGAAACCGTGTTCGCCGCTGGCCAGCTCGGTCGAGAAATACAGTCCGGCCGCAGCCGGCGGCGGCACCTCAGCCAATGCCGCCAGATCGGTCGGGCGCAGCCAAAGCATCACGGCATCGGTCGCCGCCACACCTTGCAAGGCGGCGCGCAGGTCATCAGCCGATGCCCCCGCTTCACTCAACAAGCGCTGTTCGACGGCGATGCCAGATCCTTGCAGCGCTCGCTTCAGAGCTTCGGCCGCGCCCCTTCCGACGACATCGTCATGGAACACCTGGACCACACGTTGCGGCGCATGAGCGTTCTGCAAGCGCAGGGAATGCGCCAGCAGATCTGCCTCCAGGGCGACGCCGCGTGAAAAATACAGCGCGTAGAAATCCTGCGACGTGCTCGGCGGCAGATCGACGCTGGGGAACCAGCACGGAACCTGCTGCCGCTGGCAAAAATCATGCACCGGCTGCCAGGTGCCTTCACCGATGCCGGAAATGATCGCGAACACCGGTTGCTTGCGGTACAAAGTATCCAGCTGTGCCGCCCAGGTCGCTGGCGCGCCCTGTAGTTCCCAGATGTCGAGATCCCATTTGCGTTCGGTACGCAGCAGCATCTCGGCGGCCGAGGTCATGTGATGCTTGCCTTGGGCGGTGGCGCCGTTCTTCTGCGTCACGGCGGTGTTGATCATGTCGACAAAGACCTTGCGCCGCGCCGGCGCCACACCCGGCGTGATGACCGTGGCAAAGCGCACGCGATCCGCCGTGGCCCCCGGCGACCATTGCACGGAAAGTTGCTTGAGGTAGGTGGTCAGCGCCGCCATGTCCTTGTCATTGAGGGCGTAATGCGGCATCGCCACGTTCATCTCCCGACCGGCATTGTTGATGCCGGTGCGGATCGTCTGCGCCAGCGTTTCGTCGGTGTAGGCCTCGTGGGCCTGGCTCAGCAACTTGCCGACGTGCGGATCCATGACCGCCCGCCCCTTCTGGCTGAGGTTGTACAGATAGGTGCCGTTGATCGGCGACACCAGCAGGTCGCCTTCCACCGAGCCCATGCCGCTGGGGCGATGGCAGGTGACACAAGCGGCCTTGGCGCCGGTCACCGGTTCTTTGGCGTCGAAGCGTTCGCCGGCCAAGGGGGCGCCGGAAGAGAGCATGCCGTCGACGTATATGCGCCGGCCGATTTCAACTTCGTCGACTGCCAGGGCTGATAGTGCCGTCATTGCCATCAATCCGGCCACGGCGAAGCGAAGTCGCTGGATTCCGGCCTGCGCCGGAATGACGAAAGAACGACAAGGCCTGCGCAGTCTGTTCATGTCTGTCTCCCGCCGGCAAATTACTTGATTTCGACCAGTTCCATATCGAACAGCAGCAGCTCGTTGGGGCCGATGTCGTTGCCGACGCCCCGTTCGCCGTAGGCCAATAGTGGCGGCACCATAAGCTGCCACTTGGCACCAACCGGCATCAGTTTAAGGGCTTCCTTCCAACCGGGAATCACCATCGAAACGCGCAGCGTGGCCGGGTGGCCTGGTTCGGTTGCATCAAACTCGGTGCCGTCGAGCAGCGTGCCGCGATACTCGACCAGTATTGTGTCGGAATCGCTCGGCTTGCGCCCGCCGCCGGCCTTGACAACTTTGTATTGCAGACCACTGGCGAGCGTCACGACGCCGTCTTTGGCCGTGTTCGCGGCCAGGTAATCGGCAGCCTTCTTGCGGTTTTCGTCGGCCAGCGCTTTGCGGTTGGCGGCCATGGTCTGGCGCACCTGGCTCTGGAAGCCGGCCAGCACCTTGCGCAGATCCTTCTCGCCGAGCAACAGCTTCTGGTTGTCGATGGCGTCCTGCATGCCGCGCAGAAACAGTTGCGGATCGAATTCGAAACCCTGCTTCTTGAAATTGCGCGCGGTTTCGACGCCGACGACATAGCTGATGCGATCTTTATCGGTGGCCAGTTTGTCTTTCGGCTCTTCGGCGATTGCCGGTAGCGACAACAGTATGGTGGCACCAGCCAGGCCGAGGAAGAGTCTTTGCAACTTCATGAAATTTCCTTTCGCAAATTGACAAAGCAGCGCGCAGTGTAGCGGAAAGTGCGGCAGCGAAATATGCCGTTCAGTGGCTCAAAATCGACCGGAAAACGAATTTCTGGTCCTCCTACCCTTGGTGAAAAAAACCGCCCCGGGCTGGAAGGCTCGGAGCGGTGCGGTTGCTGCCAGCGGGTTGCGATGGACTGCAACCCGGTTCATGCAAAGTGCTTACCTCGTGGTGACTGCAGCGGACACCGTACCGTTCGCCGATGCGCCCGCCGCGTTGTTGGCAACGAGGCGGAAGTAGTACGACGCTGGATTTGCAGTTGTACCAGATCCGCGCGGCACACTCGCCGTGTAGCTGCTCGTAGCCGTTGCGCTGGCCGGAGCCGTCGTGGTGATGGTGTTCACACCCTGGGTAAAGCCAGCATTGGTTGCTCGCTGCACGGTGTAAGTCAACCCGGCAGTATTAGTGCCACCCACCGCCGGCAGCGTCAGAATAACGTTGTCATTGGAGGAGTTGCCACCCGTACCGCGAGTCACCGAAACGACAGTCGGCGCAGCAGGAGCTGCAGCCAGCGTCACCTGGGTCTTGGCCCCTGAAGCCGCCGAGGTACCGACGATGTTGGCCGCCGTGATGGTGTAGCTGTAGCTGGTATTCGCTGCCTGGCCAGATATCGCCATCGAGGTTCCCGGCACCGCGGTCGTAGACGCTCCAGGCCCCGTCACCAAGTAAGTGCTGGCACCGCTTACCGCAGCCCAATTCAGGGTGAAGCCGCTAGCCGAAAGAGCCGTCGAGTTGCCGAAGGCCGGGGCAACCGGTGCCGCCACATTGAGCGGCAACGAGGTCGTGTAGGCCGATGAAACGCCCGAAGCGCTGACTGCCGCCACCTTGACCAGCACCGTGTTGCCCGAAGCAACGGTCACACTGGCTGTCGTCGTGGTTTGCGAAGCTGGTGCCGTCCAGGTAACGCCGTTATCCACGCTGGTCTGCACCAGGTAACTGGCTGCGCCCGTTACCGCATTCCAACTGGCATTTACCGACGTGCCCGTGGCAAGCGTCAGGGTCGGTGCGGCAGCCAGCGGCGTAAACAACGTGTTGGCGCTGACAGTGGCGTACGACGAGGCATTGGTACCCAGGCTCACCGCTCTGACACGGAACTGGTACTTGGTGCCGGCGGTCAAGCCCGTCACCGTGTAGTTGGTGGCATTGCCCGCCAGTTTCGTCGTCTTGGATGTCCAGGTCGTGCCGTTGGTCGACACATCCACGCTATACGAGGCGTTGTTGTTGGCGTTATCCACCCAGGTCAGCGGAATACTGGTCGTGTTGGCCACACCCGCTGTCAGACCAGTCGCCGCAGCGATGACCGTCTGGCCGCTCAGGTCAATGGTGGCGAGGTTGCCCCAATTGCCAAGCGTGGTTGTGGTGCCGTTGACCTGTCTTGCAGCGACGCGGAACAGGTAAGGCACGGCGCCGGAAGTCAGCGTCAGCGTAACGGGGTTGTTGATCGTAATGTTAACCCCGAGCCCCGTGCCGCCAGAAGCACCGGCAGTTGCCAGGTAGGCCGGAAGCACCTGGGTTGCCGTGGTGTTGGTGCCATCACCCCAGTTCTTGCCGCTGTCGGTTGACACCTGCACCACGTAACCGGTTTCGCTGGCCGCCAGATCCGTGAAGCTGATGATGAAGGAATTGGCGCCGGTCATCTGCACAGACACATTGCTCGGTGCGTTCAGGCTGGGCGCAGCCGGCGTCGTTACCGTCGCAGAGGTCACCGCTGCCGAATTGCTGCCGGCGTTGGTGGCGATCACCTGGTACTTGTATGAAGTACCTGGTTGCGCAGTGGTATCGACATAAGTCGGCCATGAGGTGCCGGGGTTGTTGCCGGTGCTCACGCCGTTATGTAGCGGAGCCACCGCGATCTGCGTATAGCTACCCGTTCTTGTGCCCGCGCCAGTGACCACCGCGCGGCTGACCACGAAGCCGGTTTCGGCGACCGGGCCATTGCCGTTGCCGGTGCCACCCGAGCGGTCACGCCACTGCAACGTAACCTGGGTCGCGCTGTTGGGGCTTGCCGTCAAATTGGTCACGGCGAAAGGAGCCGCTGGTCCTGTGGCCGTGCCGACCGAGGCCGACGCCGGCACGGAGTTGCCCGCTTGGTTGTAGGCAACAACCTGGTACTTGTAGCCAGTGGCGGCAGTTACCGTGTCTACGAAAGACGTGGCGTTGGCCAGGGTCCGACCAATCTCGGTGAAGGTGTTGCTGCTTGCAGCGGCACGGCTGACGATGAAGCCGATCTCGTTCTGCTTGTTGCCTGCCGTTGCAGCCGCTGCAGCTGGCGTCGGATCAGTCCAAGTCAGCGTGACCGAGCTCGCGGTGTTGGCCGTGAAGCCCGTTGCCGTCAGCGGCGTCGGCGCGCTCGGGATCACCGAGGCGTAGGCAAAGTTGATCGGCCGCATGAAGTCATTCTCTTCATGACCCAGGATGTGGCAATGCCAGACGTATTCCCAGCCGTAGCTCTTGCTGGCGTTGGTGACTTGCACCGTCAGCCCGGTGACCGGGTCTATGGGTGCGGCACCAGTCATGGGATCGATCTGGGTAAAGCCGGTGATGGCGCCAACCGGCTGGCTCGGATCCATCAGACGGACGCTGTCCTTGACACCAAACGGGATGACCGGGGTGCGCGGCTTGACGGCGACATAGACGTCTTCCAGCGGGTTCATCTTCAGGGTTTCCTTCCACCCCTGTTCGTTGTCATAGGGCGGCTTGATGGTGCCGTCCCAGCCGACGCGGTTGATGACCTGCAGGTTGAACAGGTGGAAGTGCACCGGGTGCGTATCGACGCCGTTATGCGTGATCTTCCAGATCTGGATCTGGTTTTCCGGGATGTCTTCCGTGGTCGGGTCGATGTAGCCGAGCGGGATCGTGGTCTGGTTGAGCGGGCTGGTGAAGGGCAGCTCGACACCCAGCGTGGCGTTCATGCGCCCGTAGCTGGGATCGAACAATTCCTGAATCGCCTTCATCTGCGCCGGAGCACTGACGGTCTGGTCGGTGAAGGCCAGCGCCGATGCACCTTGTCCGACGGCGATACCGTTCGCGTTGGTGTTGGAGACAATCTTCACAATCGGGGCGGTGGTCAGCGTCGCCAAGGCTGTGGCGTTGCTGGTGAACCACGACGTGGGCAGCATGATGCTGGTGACCTTGCCACCGGCAATCTGCGCGCCAGTCGTACCAGCCACTGGCGCAATAGTGATGGGTGCAGCCATCCCGGCGCCACTCAGCACGACATTCGGCGCCACGGTGTATCCAACGCCTTTCCCAACCAGCGAGATGCTCTGCAGCTTCTGGAACACCTGCGTTGTCGGGGTGAAAACGAAGTTCGGCTGGATCGAGGAACCGGCAAAGATGGTTCCGTAGCTGTCGCCGTTGGTGGTGAGAAAGGCATTGTTGTAGGCGGATTCGGTGACGAAGGGCTTCTCTTGCGACGCGGCGTAGGCCTGCGGCAGTGCAATTTGCAGCGCAGCAACGTTGAACGGTGCTGCCGGAGTCGCGTTCGACACCTTGAACTGCATCACCGTGCGGGTATTCGGGCCGAAACCAGGCAGCGTGTTCGGCGCGCCGCCGGCGCCGGTCTGGTCGCCGTCACCGGTGTAGTAGTCAATACGCGGGTCGCCGGCGGGCAACGGGGCCGGTGAATCGTTGTAGAGGATCAGCGTCTTGCCGGCATAGGCGGAGAAGTCAACTACCACGTCGGCACGTTCCGCAGGGGCGAGGAACAGGCCGCGCTCAAGCACGTTCAGCACCGTGACGCTGCGCTTGTTGTACTCGTAGTTGGCGACAGTGGGCGGAATGTCCACCGGGTTGGGCAGCAGGCCACCTTCGTTACCGATCTGGATGAAGTGTGGGCCGGCAACTGCAGTGTTGAACGAGCCGTCCGCATTGGGTACACCGGGGAACGGCACGCCACCCGGGCGGTTGTCGGCCTGGCCCCAACCGGTGCCGTCCAAACCACCGGCGCAGGGGAAGGAAACCGGGTAGGAGGAGGAAACTTCCGTCCAGCCAGGGGCCTGCACGGTGCCAAACGAGGTTACGGTACCAGCTGGACTGGTCGGGCAGGTGTAGGTCACGGCGGTGATGGTGTTCGGACTGGTGAAGGGCACCATCTTGACTTCGGTGCCGGTACGCCCGTCCGCCGTCGTGACGGTGGGGTCGGCAACAAAGAAGTTCAGGTTGAGCATGCGGTCATTGCCGGCGCTGAGAATGCGCAGCCGATAGGCCTTCGGATCGACGGTGATGGTCGGGTAAGCGGTACCGTTGACGATCGGTGTATCCATGAAGCCTTCCGGCGTGGTGGTGACGTCGCCATAAGCCCCGGTGGGCAATTGCAGTGGCGCAGGGAAGACCGGCCAGAACCAGGGGCCGTAGTCCCAGCGGCCGACCGGGTTGGTGCCGTTGCCGGTCATCGCCGGGTTCTGGTTGATTTCATAAACGTGCGGGAACCACAGGTCGCCCTCGGTACCCCAGTGTTTGGTATCCCAAAGGGCATCCTGCTGTGCAACGTCCGACGGGACGAAGGTCTTGTCCTGGATCACCAGGGGGATTTCGTCAAGAAGTCCGGGCAGGCCGGCACCCTGCACGGTGTGCGGCAAACCGTCGATCGTATTTACGTCATTGGCCGCGAAAGCGGTAGATGTTCCGACTGCCCCTGACAGCGCGCCTTCGACGGTGTCCTGCAGCAAGTAGCCGGCAGCAGTGCCGCCATACACATTGAGGCGGGTGATGGCCAGCGCGTGATCGTGATAGAACATCAACCGGGCGCCCATGTTGTTGGGCCAGTAGAGCGTTTCAGCGCCCGGGCCGGCTTCCGGCATGTCGGGCACGTTGGCTTGGCTGACGCCGCGACCCATGTTGGCGTTGGGGCCGCCCGGGGTGACGGTGACGCCACTCAATGCGGCTTCGTCGGCAGCCGGGACGATCCACTGGTGCGGCGTGCCGTCGCTGATCCACGGCGTGTCGCCACCGTGCCAGTGCAGCGCGGTGCGGTTCTGCGTGTACTTGGTGGCGCCATCGGGCCCATAGCCAGCGCCGGTGAGGGTTTCGTCGACCGGCAGGAACAGGTCGCCGTTGCGGCTGACCGAGCCATCGGCATTGGTCACGGCGCGGCCGGCCGGCAGCGCGTTAACATACTTCATGCGGACAGCCTTGCCCTTGGTAGCGAGGATGACCGGGCCGAGGTAATGCGGCTTGTCATAGCCGTAGGCCTGGACCGGGGTCAAGGGCTGCACCAGACTGTGGTCGGCGTTTTCCTTGTAGACCATGATCGGCGAGCCATCCAGATAGGTCAGCGCGATGCCCTTGCTGCTTGTGCTTGGCGTGGCGGAGATCGCGGTCGGCGCGGCTACCACTGCCGGTGGAGTACCCGGATTAGCTACCTGCGCCGGATTGACCGGGTTCGAGAGGATGCCGGTGATCAAGTTGACTTCATAAGCAGCCGTGACGGTTGCGGCCGGAGTTGCCGCCGAGAGAGGATTCGTATAGGTGTAAGTCGGGACAGTCGGAGGAGTCAGCGTTGCTGGCTTAGTTGCTGGGGATGCTGGCAGTGCGACTGTCGGCGCTGCACCCTGCACCAGTGCAAAGTTGGCCGTCTGGGTGACGCCATTGGCATCGACGTAGCTATAGGTGAGCGGCGCGCTCAGTGTCCAGCTAGTGGTAGCAGAGCCCGTCATGGTGACGCCGGTCGGCCACCCGCCCAGGTTCGGGCACAGGTAGCCGAAGTTTCCGCCGGTGGTTGGGTTGGCAGTGTTGATCAGCGTGGCGCAAGACAGCAGCATTGCGTCCGCCGGCCCCTTTGCGGTCACTGCGGCGTTGTACTGGTTGTTCGTTTTGGTCCAATCCTGAAGGGCGAGCACTGAAGCGTTATAGGCTGCCCAACCGTCGTTGCCGTTGGGCCCACTGGTGTAGACAGCCTGCGCAGCCGACAATCCGCCGCTGGCCGCCGTATAGGCCGCCGCAGCGGTCTGGTAGGTCTGGTAAGCAGCCAGCTTGGCATTGTAGGCAGTCAAGGCGGCCTGATACTGATTGTAGGCCGCCACGGCAACTGGATCGACGGTCGCGCCGTTGGTCATCGCCCGGTCAATCTGCACGTAACCGCGCAGCGTTGTGGCCTTGACCAGATCGGTGTGCATCTTCTCGGCGTATTCGACAACGGCGATTTCGTAGTAATCGGAATTGGAGTAGCTTGCCGTATCAGCCACAGCCAACGGCATGTACTGGCCGAGGTTGTTTGCCGCACCGAGCACCGCAAGACCCGTACCGGTTCCGCCCGGGATTGTGATCGCTGGCAGCGTGTCGATAAACTTGCGGAGACCGCGCACGGGATTGGCCGTACCGTCCTTGCCGTCGTTCTTTACGTAGGTATTCGCGTAATAGGTCTGGACCGCCGAGCCGTCGGCGGCGACGCCGACACCACCGCCGTTGGCGAAGGCCGGGTTGAAGGCGACGGTCGAGGCCGTGGCCATCATGACAGCAGCCGCCAGCGGGTTCAGCTTGAATGTGCGTTGTTTCATTTTTTGAGACTCCTGTTCAGTTGAGTTTCTAGGATCGATTGCAGTCACTCGGTGCTTCTGGTCTGTCCGCCCTGGCCGAGTGCTGCAGGGAAAGCCGCTGGCGGTTTGTTGACGTTGCGGATTCTGGAGGTCGGCATTAATTGGCGCAAAAAGTGAAACCCTACTTCGCTATCGCGGTTACCCTACCCGTGGGTAGGGTTGTGAGAAAAATCACAAAAAAAATTAAAACTATTATTAATTAAGCACTTAACTAGCAACTACTACCCGTTGGGTCTAGACGACACCCGCACTCTACCCGCACTGCCCTACCCGACTTTGGCGGGTTAACCCGACTCGAAAGGCGCCGCACCGGGTCGGCGTAGCGGCAAAATTGCCGCGCGCATCCGCAGGCATTGCGCCCGATCTTTGTGACACGTAGACTGGTTCGCCCGATCACCGCCACTGCCAGTTTCGATGCCCGCACCGCTCATCGCTTCAGCCCCGCCCTCCCGCAGCATCGCCAGCGTGCTCGCCTATGCCGCGCTGATTGTTTGCGTCGCCATGGGCATCCGTCACACCTTCGGCCTGTTCCTGACGCCGATGAGCATGGCGCAGCAGTGGCCGCGCGAAGTGTTTTCGTTTGCCATGGCCTTGCAGAACTTGATGTGGGGCATTTCGCAGCCATTCGCCGGACTTCTCGCCGACCGCTATGGGGCGCGGCGGATGCTCTGGGCGGGCAGCGTTCTTTATGCCTTTGGACTGCTCGGCATGGCCTACGCGGCCAGCGGCACGGGGCTGGCCGCCAGCGCCGGCCTGATGATCGGCATCGCTCAGAGCGGCACGACCTACAGCGTGGTGTTTTCCGCGCTCGGCCGGCTGGTTCCCGACGCGCGGCGCAGCTGGGCGATGGGCATCGTCGCCGCGGCCGGTTCCTTCGGCCAGTTCCTCATGATTCCGGCGGCATCCGGTCTGATCGGCGGCCTCGGTTGGTATGGCACCTTACTGATTTTCGCCGCCTCGGCCTTGCTCATTCTGCCGCTGGGCAGCGCGCTCACCAAAGGCCTGGCGGCCAATGCCGCCGGCGGCGGCCAGACGGCCACCGCCGCGCTACGCGAATCCCTGCGCGATGGCAGCTTCGTATTGCTGATCTGCGGCTACTTCGTCTGCGGTTTTCAGGTAATTTTCATCGGCGTGCACCTGCCGACCTACCTGCTCGACAAGGGCATGGACGCCAGCGTCGGCACCACGGCGCTGGCCCTGGTCGGGCTATTCAACGTGTTCGGCACCTATGCAGTCGGCCACCTCGGCATGCGCCGGCCGAAACGCTATCTGCTGGCGCTGATTTATTTAGGCCGCAGCGCCGTCATCAGCGTGTTTCTGGCGCTGCCACTATCGCCGATCAGCGTTTACCTGTTTTCCGCGGCGATGGGTTTGCTGTGGCTGTCGACGGTACCGCCGACCAACGCCATCATTGCCCAGATATTCGGCGTCCGCTTCCTCGGCATGCTCTCCGGGCTGGCCTTCTTCAGCCATCAGGTCGGCAGTTTTCTTGGCGTCTGGCTCGGCGGCAAATTGTTTGACAGTACCGGCTCTTACGACATCGTCTGGGCCATCTGCATCGTTCTGGGCATCGTCGCCGGCGTTTGCAACCTGCCCATCGACGAGCGCCAGCGCAGCCATCGGCCGGCCAGCGCAACGGCATAACCCGGTCTATCGATAGGCGATGGCGACGATCTCGATTTCGCGCAGCCCGGCCGGGCTCTGAAAGCGCACCAGATCGCCTTCACGGGCTTTCATAAGGGCGCGTGCCAATGGCGATATCCAGCTGATCATGCCGGCGGCGGCATCGGCTTCGTCAAGGCCGACAATCTGGTAGGTGGATTCGCTGCCGTCAATATCGGCGATGCTCACTGTCGCGCCGAAAAAAACCTGCTCGTTGTTTTCCTGCTGCGCCGGATCCACCACGACCGAGCTCTCGATGCGCTTCATCAAGTAGCGAATGCGCCGGTCGATCTCACGCAAACGCTTCTTGCCGTAAATGTAATCGCCATTTTCGGAGCGATCGCCATTGCCGGCCGCCCATGAAACCACTTGCACCAGCGCCGGCCGCTCGCTCTTGACCAATTGTTCGAGCTCGCCGCGCAACTTCAGGTAGCCGCGCGTCGTCATGTAGTTTCGGGTACCGGGCGGCAGCGCGGAAGCGACTTCGACCGAGTCGTCATCGTCATTGTCGCCATCGCTTTCCTTGGTGAAGGCCTTGTTCATGGCAGTGTTTCAGGCAGTGATAGCGAGATTCTATTGCTTAGCGGCGACCGGCAATAGCCATGCCGGCAATCTGGCGAGCAACCGGTATACTCGCCCGCTGTTTCCGGCAGTCCGCCGCGCCGCTATCCGCTGTAATGCGCATTGCGCCTCACCATCGAGCATCCATTCCATCTTGGCTAACCAATACGACGAATCATCATTCCGCGTCCTCAAGGGACTTGAGCCGGTGCGCGAGCGGCCGGGCATGTACACCCGCACCGATTCGCCGGCGCACATCATTCACGAGGTCATCGACAACGCCGCCGACGAAGCGCTGGCCGGCTATGCCAAGAACATTCATGTGCAATTGCATCAGGATGGCTCGGTCACGGTCACCGACGACGGCCGCGGCATTCCGGTCGGCTTGCATGCGGAGGAGGGCGTTCCGGTAGTGGTGCTGGCCTTTACCCGCCTTCATGCCGGTGGCAAGTTCGACAAGCGCTCCGGTCAATCAGCCTACGCGTTTTCCGGCGGGCTGCACGGCGTCGGCGTGGCTGTCACCAATGCCCTGTCGACGCGGGTCTCGGTCGAGGTGCGGCGCGAACGACGCATCTACGGCGTTGAATTCAGCAACGGCGGCGAGCAGATTTCGCCGATTGCCGACCTCGGCGAATGTGGCAAACAGAGCGGCACTCGTGTGCGCGTCTGGCCCGATCCGAAATATTTCGACTCGCCGCGCGTGCCGATGGCGGAAATCGAGCGCCTGCTGCGCTCCAAGGCGGTTCTGCTGCCGGGCGTCAAGGTATTTCTCGACATTGAGCAGGCCGATGGGCAAGTTCTCACCAAGACCTGGACTTATCCCAATGGCTTGTCGGGCTACCTGGCCGAAATGTCCGGTGGATTGGCAGCGGTAGCGCCGATCTACGCCGCCGAAAAATATGCGGAAAACCAGGATGCCAGCTTCGCCGAAGGCGAAGGCGCGGCCTGGGCGCTGGGCTGGTATCCGGAAGCGGTGCCCAGCGAATCCTATGTCAATCTCATCCCGACGGTGGCTGGTGGCACCCACGAATCCGGTTTGCGCAGCGGCGTCTTCGAGGCCATGAAGACCTTCATCGAGCACCATGCGCTGTTGCCGCGCGGCGTCAAGCTGCAACAGGATGACGTCTGCGGCCGCATGGCTTTCGTCCTCTCGGCGCGCATTCTCGATCCGCAATTTCAAGGTCAGGTGAAGGAAAAGCTCAACTCCCGCGAAGCCGTCAAACTGGTCGCCGGCATGACCCGAGATCCGTTTGAAATCTGGCTCAACCAGCATGTCGAAGCCGGCAAAGCCATCGCCGAACTGTCGATACGCCAGGCGCTGGCGCGGCAGAAGAGCGCGCAGAAAGTCG
This sequence comes from uncultured Pseudomonadota bacterium, assembly GCA_903888645.1. Taxonomy (GTDB): domain Bacteria; phylum Pseudomonadota; class Gammaproteobacteria; order Burkholderiales; family Rhodocyclaceae; genus CAISUK01. The sequence continues at coordinate 13,106 of CAISUK010000345.1, forward strand.
AAAAACGCAAGCAGTCCGGTGTCGCCGTGTTGCCGGGCAAGCTCACCGATTGCGAATCCACCGACCTCGCCGACAACGAACTATTCCTGGTCGAAGGTGACTCCGCCGGCGGGTCGGCCAAGATGGCCCGCAACAAGGAAACCCAGGCCATCCTGCCGCTGCGCGGCAAGGTGCAGAACTCGTGGGAAATCGAGCCGGGGCGACTGTTCGCCAACGCCGAAATCCATGACATCGCTGTCGCCCTCGGCGTCGATCCACATGGTCCCGATGACCATCCCGATTTTTCTGGATTGCGCTACGGCAAGGTGGTCATCATGTCCGATGCCGATGTCGACGGCGCCCACATCCAGACGCTGCTGCTGACGCTATTCTTTAGGCATTTTCCGGCGCTGATCGGGCGCGGCCATGTGTATATCGCGCAGCCGCCGCTGTATCGCATCGACGCCCCGGCGCAAGGCAAGAAGCGACCGGCGCGGCGCTTGTACGCGCTCGAAGAAGGCGAACTCACGGCGATTCGCGATCGCCTGGTCAAGGAGGGCATTCGCCTGGATGCCATCGAGATAGGCCGCTTCAAGGGCCTCGGCGAAATGAACCCCGAACAGTTGCGAGAAACCGCCATGGATCCGGCGACACGTCGCGTCCTGCCAGTCAGCGAAAGACCGGAAGCAAGAGCCGCCACGCTGAAGCTTTTCAATCTGCTCATGGGCAAAGGCGAAGCCGCCGGCCGCCGCGCCTGGATGGAAGAAAAGGGCCACCTTGTCGACGCCGACATTTGAACGGCCCCCTCACCCCGGCCCTCTCCCCGATGGGGCGAGGGAGCCACACCACGGCGCTATTGCTGCTTTTCTCCCTCGCCCCATCGGGGAGAGGGTTGGGGTGAGGGGTCAATGAACAACCACGCCAGACAATTGCGCAAGACCTCCACCGACGCCGAAAAACGCCTTTGGCATTTTCTGCGCGATCGTCAGATGGCTGGCTACAAGTTTCGTCGCCAACATGCCATCGGCTCGTTCGTCGTCGATTTTGTCTGCCTTGAATGCAACCTCATCGTTGAAGCCGACGGCGGCCAGCATGCGGATCACGTTTCCCAAGACCGGCAAAGAACAGCATGAGCCGACAGAGCGAGGCAGGGAATTAAATAAGCTGGTCGAAGAAGCAAAGAAAAAATATCCTGTCGAGGGCGACAAAGAAACG